>NZ_JBEPAK010000009.1:0-65953 GCF_040298565.1 Kitasatospora sp. NPDC001539
GATGGTACTGCAGGGGGGACCCTGTGGGAGAGTAGGACGCCGCCGAACAATTCTTCTGAAGAACCCCCGATCCACCAGGATCGGGGGTTCTTCGCATTTCCGTTGACGTATCGTCGGTGCATGGATGATCAGACAGCGGTCACTGCGATCAGCGTGCTCAGCCCCTGGCAGCGCGACGGCGCCCTGCGTGTCCTGGCGGAGGCCCAGGCGGTGGACGGCCGGGCCGCCGTGTCCGAGCAGGGCCGGCTCCGGCTGCGGAACGCCGAGGCGGCTCGCCCTGGCGTCACCCACGTCGTCGAGGCGGAGGCCGGGCCGGGGGCCAACGCCGTTCTCGGCTACGGCCAGCTCGAGGTCCCCGAGGGCCGGGACGCCCGTCCCGCTGCCGAGCTGGTGGTCGATCCGGCCGCCCGCGGGCGCGGCCTGGGCCGTCCGCTGGTGGACGCCGTCCTCGCGGAGGCCCACCGGGCGGGCCGTGACGCGGTGGACTTCTGGGTGCACGGCGGGCACCCGGCGGCCCGGCACCTGGCCGAGGCCTACGGGGCCGAGCTGGTGCGCGAGCTGCGGCAGATGCGTCGCAGCGGTCCGCAGACCGAGGCGGTGCCCGTTCCCGAGGGCGTCGAGCTCCGCACCTTCCGCCCGGGGGAGGACGACGCCGAGTGGCTGCGACTCAACGCCCTGGCCTTCGCCCACCACCCGGAGCAGGGTGCCTGGACCGCCGATGACCTGGCCGAGCGCCTCGCCGAGCCCTGGTTCGATCCGGCCGGCTTCTTCCTCGCCACCCGGAACGGCAGGGTGGTGGGCTTCCACTGGACCAAGGTGCACCCCGCCACTGCCACCGAGCCGCAGCTCGGCGAGGTCTACGTGGTCGGGGTGGACCCGGCCGAGCAGGGCAGTGGACTGGGCCGCGCGCTGACCGCGGCCGGCCTGCGCCATCTGACGGGGTCCGGAGCCGGCGAGCGTGGACTGGAAACCGTCCTCCTCTACGTCGACGCCGACAATCCGGCCGCTGTGCGGGTATATGAACGACTGGGATTCACCGTTCGCGAGGTGGACCTGATGTACCGAGTCCAGTACCAGGCGGACCGATCCGCCTAGCCACGCTGCGGTCGGGCGACCGCCGCAGTACGGCCGGGTCGATCGGGCGGCCCGGCGGCCCCGCCGATGCGCGCGACCGCCCGGGCCGCACCCGGGCGGTCGACGGCGCGGGACGGAAGACGGCACCGCCCCTAGCCCCGACCGACTCAGCTTTCCTCCTGGCCATGCGGTGTTTACCGTGGATTCAATTGCTGCCGCGAAGATCACAGGATGAAGTCCGTAGTGTCTCGCTCGTGCAGAGTCGACCGCCATTCCCCGGCCGGTCCTGTACGGACCGCGCCCGGTGGGTGGGCGCTGTTCCCGGGAGCGGCCCGGAGTGAGGGCGACGGCCCGCAGAGCCATTCGTGTCCGGACGGCGTCCTGTCGCTGGAGGAGCTGGAGCCCATGAGCATCCCCCGCCCCGTCTCTGCCCCGCTGTCGCCGACGGCCCGGATGTCCGGTTCGCTGGGCATCCCGCCGGAGCTGCCGGCCGCGGACGAGCAGGACCTCGAAGCACTGCCGCAGGGCCGCTTCCTGGACCGCGAGCGCAGCTGGCTCGCGTTCAACGAGCGCGTCCTGGAACTGGCGGAGGACCCGGGGATACCGCTCCTGGAACGCACGAAGTTCCTGGCCATCTTCGCGAGCAACCTGGACGAGTTCTTCATGGTCCGGGTGGCCGGGCTGAAGCGCCGCATCGCCACCGGCGTCGCCCAGCGCAGCGCATCGGGCCTCCAGCCGCGCGAGGTGCTGGACCTGATCTGGACCCGCTCGCGCGAGCTGATGGCGCGGCACGCCGCCGCCTTCCAGCAGGAGGTCCTGCCGGACCTCGCCGCCGAGGGCATCGAGGTGGTCCGCTGGTCGGAGCTGGCCGAGAAGGAGCAGGCCCGGCTGCACACGCTGTTCCGGCAGAAGATCTTCCCGGTGCTGACCCCGCTGGCCGTCGACCCGGCGCACCCCTTCCCGTACATATCGGGGCTCTCCCTCAACCTGGCCGTCGTGGTGCGCAACCCGGTATCCGGCCACAAGCACTTCGCCCGGGTGAAGGTGCCGCAGTCGCTGGCCCGTTTCCTGGAGGCCTCGCCCCAGCGGTACGTGCCGCTGGAGGACGTCATGGGCGCCCACCTCGAGGAGCTCTTCCCGGGGATGGAGGTGCTGGCCCACCACGCCTTCCGGGTCACCCGCAACGAGGACCTCGAGGTGGAGGAGGACGACACCGAGAACATCCTCAAGGCCCTGGAGAAGGAGCTGATGCGGCGGCGCTTCGGCCCGCCGGTCCGGCTGGAGGTCGAGGAGTCGATCGACCCCTACATCCTGGACCTGCTGGTGCGGGAGCTGAACATCACCGAGGCGGAGGTGTTCCCGCTGCCCGGGCCGCTGGACCTGACCGGGCTGTTCGGGATCGCCGAGCTGGACCGCCCGGAGCTGCGGTACCCGAAGTTCGTGGCCGGTACGGCCCGTGGGCTGACCGACGTCGAGTCGGCCTCGCAGCCGGACATCTTCGCCGCGATGCGCGAGCGCGACGTGCTGCTGCACCACCCGTACGACAGCTTCTCCACCTCCGTGCAGGCCTTCCTGGAGCAGGCCGCCGCCGATCCGGACGTGCTGGCGATCAAGCAGACCCTGTACCGCACCTCGGGCGACTCGCCGATCGTGGACGCGCTGATCGACGCGGCGGAGTCCGGCAAGCAGGTGCTGGTCCTGGTCGAGATCAAGGCGCGCTTCGACGAGCAGGCGAACATCAAGTGGGCCCGCAAGCTGGAGGAGGCCGGCTGCCACGTGGTCTACGGCCTGGTCGGGCTGAAGACCCACTGCAAGCTGTCGCTGGTGGTCCGCCAGGAGGGCGACATCCTGCGCCGCTACTCGCACGTCGGCACCGGCAACTACCACCCGAAGACCGCCCGGCTGTACGAGGACCTCGGTCTGCTCACCTCCGACCCGCAGGTCGGCGCGGACCTCTCGGACCTGTTCAACCGGCTCTCCGGCTACTCGCGCCGCGAGTCCTACCGCCGGCTGCTGACCGCGCCGCGGGGCCTGCGGGACGGTCTGGTCGCGCGGATCCACAACGAGATCGCCCACCACAAGGCGGGCCGGCCGGCGTACGTGAAGATCAAGGTCAACTCGATCGTCGACGAGGCCGTGATCGACGCGCTGTACCGGGCCTCGCAGGCCGGGGTGCCGGTGGACGTCTGGGTGCGCGGCATCTGCGCGATCCGGCCCGGCGTGCCCGGGCTGAGCGAGAACATCCGGGTGCGCAGCATCCTGGGCCGCTTCCTGGAGCACTCCCGGGTCTTCGTGTTCGGCAACAACGGCGATCCGGAGGTCTGGATCGGCAGCGCCGACATGATGCACCGCAACCTGGACCGCCGGATCGAGGCGCTGCTGCGGATCACCGACCCGGCGCACCGCGCCGAGCTGTCCGGGCTGATCGACCTCGGGATGTCGGACGAGACGGAGTCCTGGCACCTGGGGTCGGACGGCGCCTGGACCCGCCACTCGCTGGACGCCGAGGGCCGGCCGCTGCGACACGTCCAGGACCTGCTCATCGACTCGCGTCAACGCCGCCGGGCCGCCACCTCGCGCTGACGCGTCCACTGATGCGAGCCGCCGGAGCGGTTCCGGGCCCTCCGCGCCCGACGGGAACGCGCTCCGGCGGTCGGCCACCAGCTCCGGGGGACGGCTCCGGGGGAACGGGGATCTACCACGCCATGACCGATGCGCCGATGACGGCCCAGGCGGCCTCCACAGCGACCGCCGGGGACATCCTTTCCCGCCATCTCACCGCCCAGGCCGGCGCGTTCCTGCGCGCCCTGCCGCTCGCGGTGGGCGAGGTCGGCGCGAGACCGGGCACGGCCGCGGTCGTCCCGGCGGCCGGTACCGCCGACCTGCTGCGGACGGTCCGGCGGATCGGCGGGCTGCTGCACACCTTCGGCGCCCTGTTCGAGCAGACGTGGGCCCAGGAGTCGCGCACCGAACTGCGGTGGCTGCTCAACCTGTTGGCGCTGGAGCCCGGTTACGCCCGCCGCTCGGCCCGGCTGCTGGGCGCGCTGGACTCGCTGAGCGGCACCGCCCCGGAGGGCACCGGCATGCTGGCGGGGCACGCGGGCGCGCCCAAGGCGCGGGCGCTGCTGGACCGGCAGCTGACCCTGGCCCGGACGAGGGCGCACTCCACGGTGCTCCAGGAGCTCCGCTCGGCCCGGCTGCACGCGCTGGCGGACCGGATGACCCTGCTGGTGGGGGAGGCGCCGCTGCTGGAGGCGGCCGGCGGCCGGGCTCCGGTGGTGCTGCTGCCGCAGGCGGCCGCCGCGTTCACCGCGCTGGCCGCGACCGCCAACCAGCTGCCGCTGCAACGGGCCGCGACGCCGTACGGCGGTGACGGGCTGCGCCGGCTGGGCGCGGTGTCGCCGTCGGCGGCCGCCCCGGGGCAGGAGAGGCCCGGCGCACGGGGTGCGGCGGACGCGGACAGTGCGCTGGCGGCCGACGACGCGCCCTGGTCCCGGCTGCGGATCCTGGTGAAGCGGGCCCGGTACGCGCTGGAGGTGTGCGGTCGGCCGTCGCCCGAACTGGACGAGCTGGACGCGGTGCTGGGCCGGCACCAGGACGCGGCGGACGCCGCGGTGACCGCCGCGACCGCGGCGCGCACCCCGCGGATCACCCCGGCGACCGCCTACGTGCTGGGCGTGGTGCACGCCGACCAGCGCCTGGAGGTGGAGGCGGCGCGGTACGCCTTCGGCCGCCGGTGGCCGGACCTGCCGCCCGGCCTCGACGGCTGGCTGGAGATCCCCCCGGCCGACGGCTGGGGGCACCCTCCCGCACCGCGGACGGCCTGAGGTGGGCGACCGCCTGGGCAACGGCCGTACCCCGGGTGCCGACGCCGGGCGCACCGGTGAGGGCGGGCACCCGGATCCGGGACACCGCCCGGGCGACAGCCGGCTGCCCGGCCCCGGACCGGCCGCCGGCGCCGTGCCCGGAGCGGCCCCCGGAGCGGCCCGGGCCCCGGTGATCCTGGCCGCGGGGGCGGTGCTGTGGCTGCCGGGCCGGCCGAAGCCGAGCGGCCGGCTGGGCCGGCCGCGGGTCGCGGTGATCCACCGCCCGAAGTACGACGACTGGAGCCTGCCGAAGGGGAAGCTCGACCCGGGCGAGGGGGTGGTCGGGGCGGCGCTGCGCGAGGTGTGGGAGGAGACCGGCTTCCACTGCCTGCTCGGCCCGGAGCTGCCGACCCAGCACTACCTGGCGCAGGGCCGTCCGAAGGAGGTGCGGTACTGGGCGGCGGTGCCGACCAGCGGGGCCTTCCGCCCGAACCGGGAGGTGGACCGGCTGGAGTGGCTTCCGGCCCGGAAGGCCAGGGCGCGGCTGACGCACGACCGGGACCGGTTGCTGATCGACGCCCTGCTGCTGGTACTGGGTTCGAAGCCCGTACGGACGGGCGGTGGGCCGCCGGCGGGGGAGGGTGGAAGTGATCTCCCCGCGGCCTCGCCGTGACGCAACCGTTACTACGTGACGTAGTTTCCTGACATCCGTTCGAGGTTCACTCCGCGTTCACTTGCGACCGGCTGTCGTGTCACCTGCCCGGCCTAACTTCGGGATCACCGGAGGGCCGAACGGGCCCCGGACCTCAGCAAAACCCGCGCCCGGTCGTCTGCGGACGGCCCGCGACGGGCAATGCCACAGAAAGGGACACCCCTGTGAAGCTCCAGCGGAACGGCCGCTCCAAGGCCCTCGCCATCGGTGCCATGGCGCTCGTCAGCTCGCTGTCGCTCGCCGCCTGCGGTTCGGACGACAACGGCACCACCAAGGCGTCCGGTGGCTCCGGCGGCACCACTGCGGCCTCGTCGATCAACTGTGGCAAGGCCGGTTCGCTGATCGCCGCCGGTTCGACCGCCCAGGGCGCGGCGATGGACGTGTGGAAGACCACCTACAGCGCCGCCTGCTCCGGCACCACCATCAACTACCAGGGTGGCGGTTCCGGTGCCGGCATCCAGCAGTTCAACCAGGGCAAGATCCAGTTCGCCGGCTCCGACTCGGCCCTCAAGCCGGCCGAGGTCGACTCCTCCAAGGCGGTCTGCTCCGGCGGCCAGGGCATCGACCTGCCGATGGTCGGCGGCCTGATCGCGCTGGTCTACAACGTCGACGGCCTGGACAACCTGGTGCTGGACGGCCCGACCGCCGCCAAGATCTTCGACTCGCAGATCACCAAGTGGAACGACCCGGCGATCGCCGCCCTGAACCCGGGCGCCAAGCTGCCGGACGCGGAGATCCAGACCTTCCACCGCTCGGACGACTCCGGCACCACCGAGAACCTGACCAAGTACTTCGCCGCCGCCGGCAACGGCGCCTGGTCCTACCCGGCCGGCAAGGCCTGGGCGGGCAAGGGCGGCCAGTCGGCCAACGGCAGCGCCGGTGTCTCGGCCCAGGTGAAGCAGGTCAAGAACTCGATCAGCTACGTCGAGCTCGCCTACGCCCAGACCAACAGCCTGAAGAGCGCCGCGATCAACACCGGCGCCGCCAAGCCGGTCGCGGCCACCGCCGAGAACGCCGCCAACACCTTCGCCAAGGCGCAGGTCGCCGGCACCGGCAGCGACCTCGCGCTGAAGCTCGACTACGCGACCAAGGAAGAGGGCTCCTACCCGCTGGTCCTGGTCACCTACGAGATCGTCTGCGACAAGGGCAACAAGGCCGACACCCTCGACACCCTGAAGTCCTTCCTGACCTACACGGCCAGCGACGCCGGCCAGAAGGCCGTCGGCGAGAAGGGCTACGTCCCGCTGCCGAAGACCCTCACCGACAAGGTCAACGGCGTCATCACCACCCTGGCCTGACCCGTCAGGCCGACCGGTGGGACGGCCCCCTGAGCGAGGGGGGCCGGGGCCGTCCCACCGGGACCGACCGACCCAGCACCAACGTCCGGGGCACCGCCGCCATGGTGCCGTCCCCCTTCCGGGGCGGCGCCACCAGACCGGAGTAGACCAAGATGACTTCATCCTCCCCTGCCGCCCCGCGAGGCAGGGAACGCCGACAGCGTGACAGCCGCGTCGGCGACAAGATCTTCATGAACCTCGCCCGCGGCTCGGGCATCCTGCTGCTGGTCATCATGGGTGCCATCGCCGCGTTCCTGGCCTGGCGCTCCGCCCTCGCGCTCAGCACCGACCAGGGCAACTTCCTCACCACGTTCGAGTGGACGCCGGACGCCCCGAAGCCGGTCTTCGGCATCGCGGTCCTGGCGGTCGGCACCATCGTGAGCGCCGTCATCGCGATGGTGATCGCCGTTCCGGTGGCGATCGGGATCGCGCTGTTCATCTCGCACTACGCGCCGCGCCGGATCGCCCAGCCGTTCGCCTACCTGGTCGACCTGCTCGCCGCCGTCCCCAGCATCGTCTACGGCCTCTGGGGCGCGCTCTTCCTGGTCCCGCACATGAACGGCCTGACCAGCTGGCTCAACGACTACCTGGGCTGGACGTACGTCTTCGACCAGACCAGGACCGGCACCCCGCGCAACCTGTTCACCGTCGGCATCCTGCTGGCGATCATGGTCCTGCCGATCATCACCGCGGTCTCCCGCGAGGTGTTCCGCCAGGTGCCGCGGATGCACGAGGAGGCGGCGCTCGCGCTCGGCGCGACCCGCTGGGAGATGATCCGCACCGCGGTGCTGCCGTTCGGCCGCCCCGGCATCATCTCGGCCTCGATGCTCGGCCTCGGCCGCGCGCTCGGCGAGACCATCGCGGTCGCGGTGGTGCTCTCCGCCAACAACGTCCTGTCGCTGCACATCCTCGACGCGGGCGGCGGCACCTTCGCGCAGAACATCGCGCTGAAGTTCGCCGAGGCCGGCGACAACGGGCGCAACGCGCTGATGGCCTCCGGTCTCGTCCTGTTCGTGATCACCCTGCTGGTGAACGGCGCCGCGCGACTGATCATCGCCCGCCGCAAGGAGTACTCGGGGGCCAACGCATGACCGCCGTCACGACCGTCCCCTCGGACGCCCGGCCGCTCGGCCGGACGCTGACCGCCAACCGGCTGCCCAAGTGGGCCCCGCCCGTCACCGTCGCCGGCTCGATCGCCGTCGGCTGTGCGATCGGCGCCGTCGGCGGCCTGCGCAGCCACCTCCAGTGGGGCCTGATCTCGGCCGTGCTCTTCCTGCTGGCCAGCTACCTGGTCTCGGCCCAGGTCGAGGGCCGCCGCCAGGCCAAGGACCGGCTCGCCACCTCGGTGGTGTGGGTCGCCTTCATCCTGGCCGTCGTCCCGCTCGTCTCGCTGACCGTCTACACGGTGCAGCAGGGCATCGAGGTGGTGAACGGGAACTTCCTGAGCCACTCGATGAAGGGCGTGATCCAGTCCGGCCCCGGCGGCGGCATCTACCACGCACTGATCGGCACCCTGCAGCAGGTCGGCCTGGCCACCGCGATGGCGGCCCCGCTGGGTCTGCTGACCGCCGTCTACCTGGTCGAGTACGGCCGCGGCCGGCTCGCCAAGGCCGTCACCTTCTTCGTCGACGTCATGACGGGCATCCCGTCCATCGTCGCCGGTCTGTTCATCCTCTCGCTCTGGAACCTCGCCCTGGGCTTCGCCTACTCCGGCTTCTCGGGCAGCCTCGCGCTGGCGATCCTGATGATCCCGGTCGTGGTCCGCTCCACCGAGGAGATGCTCAAGCTCGTCCCGAACGAGCTGCGCGAGGCCTCGTACGCCCTCGGCGTGCCGAAGTGGAAGACCATCCTGCGGGTCGTCCTCCCCACCGCCATCGGCGGGATCACCACCGGCGTGATGCTCGCGGTCGCCCGCATCACGGGCGAGACCGCCCCGGTGATGATGCTGGTGTTCGGCGCCGACGCGATCAACACCAACCCGTTCGAGGGGCCGCAGCAGTCCCTGCCGATGTACATCTGGCAGCAGTACTCGATGGTCAACAACGACTTCGGCTACGCCCGTGCCTGGGGTGCCGCGCTGGTGCTGATCGCCTTCGTGATGGGGCTCAACCTCATCGCCCGGGGCATCGCACGCTGGCGCTCGCCCAAGGGCGGACACTGACCGACCACTGACGTACGAAGACAGACGAGAGAAGCAACGATCATGGCCAAGCGCATCGACGTCAGCGGACTGTCGGCCTACTACGGCACCACCAAGGCCATCGAGGACATCTCGATGAGCATCGAACCCCGTTCGGTGACGGCCTTCATCGGCCCCTCCGGCTGCGGCAAGTCCACCTTCCTGCGCACCCTCAACCGGATGCACGAGGTGATCCCCGGCGCCCGGGTCGAGGGCAAGGTCCTGCTGGACGACGAGAACCTCTACGGCGCCAACGTCGACCCGGTCGCCGTGCGCCGCTCGGTCGGCATGGTCTTCCAGCGGCCGAACCCCTTCCCGACCATGTCGATCTACGACAACGTGGTCGCCGGGCTCAAGCTCGCGGGCGTGAAGAAGAAGGCCGTCCTGGACGAGGTGGTGGAGCGCTCGCTGAAGGGCGCCAACCTCTGGAACGAGGTCCACAACCGGCTGAACAAGCCGGGCGCGGGCCTGTCCGGCGGCCAGCAGCAGCGGCTGTGCATCGCCCGGGCGATCGCGGTCGAGCCGCAGGTCCTGCTGATGGACGAGCCGTGCTCCGCGCTCGACCCGATCTCCACCCTCGCCATCGAGGACCTGATCGGCGAGCTGAAGTCGCAGTTCACCATCGTCATCGTGACCCACAACATGCAGCAGGCGGCCCGCGTCAGCGACCGCACCGCCTTCTTCAACCTGGCGGGCGTGGGCCAGCCGGGCAAGCTGATCGAGCTGGACGACACCCAGCGGATCTTCTCCAACCCGTCGGTCCAGGCGACCGAGGACTACATCTCCGGCCGCTTCGGCTGAGCCGCCGGACCCCCGGCTGTCCCGCGGTGCTGCATGGCGGTGCCGCCGCGGGGCATGAGAAGGGCCCGCCCCCGAGATGTGGGGGCGGGCCCTGTCGCCGTTTCCGGGACCGTTGCGCGCTCAGCCCCAGAACAGGTGCACGAACCAGTACACCAGGGCGGCGACGAGGGCGGCCGCCGGCATCGTGATGAACCAGCCGAGCACGATGTTCTTCGCGACGCCCCAGCGCACCGCGCGGATCCGCTTGGTCGCCCCGACGCCCATGATCGCCGCGGTGATGACGTGGGTGGTGGAGATCGGCGCCTTGAAGACGAACGACGTGATGTACATGACCGCCGAGGAGGTGGCCTCGGCCGCGAAGCCCTGCGGCGGGTCCAGCTCGATGATCTTCCGGCCGAGGGTGCGCATGATCCGCCAGCCGCCCGCGTAGGTGCCGAGCGACAGCATGGTCGCGCAGGAGATCTTCACCCAGACCGGGATGTCACCGGTGGTCTGGTGGCCGGAGATGGTGAGCGCCATCACCACGATGCCCATGGTCTTCTGGGCGTCCTGGAGGCCGTGCGCCAGCGCCATCGCGGCGGCCGAGGCGGTCTGGGCGACCCGGAAGTTGCGCTTGGCCCGGTGCGGGTTGGCCCGCCGGAAGATCCACAGGATCGCCAGCATCACCACGAAGCCGCCGACCAGGCCGACCACCGGGGACACGATCATCGGAATGACGATCTTGTCGACGACCCCGTTCCAGATCACGTCGATGCCGCCGGCCAGCGCCGCGCCCACCATGCCGCCGAACAGCGCGTGCGAGGAGGAGGACGGCAGGCCGAAGTACCAGGTGACGAGGTTCCAGGCGATCGCACCGACCAGGGCGGCGAACAGGATCGCCATCCCCTGGTTGCCGCTCGGGGTCTCGATGATCCCCTTGGAGACGGTGTGCGCCACGCCGCTGCCCAGGAAGGCACCGGCCAGGTTCATCACCGCGGCCATCGCGAGCGCGGCCTTCGGGGTGAGCGCCCGGGTGGAGACCGAGGTGGCGATCGCGTTGGCCGAGTCGTGGAAGCCGTTGGTGTAGGTGAAGAAGAACGCAACGCCGATGACGGCGATGAGTGCTGCCATGTCCACGTGGGTCAGGACTCCTTGACCGCGATGGTCTCCACGGTGTTGGCGACGTGCTCGAACGCGTCCGCCGCCTCCTCAAGGACGTCCACGACCTGCTTGAGCTTGAGCACCTCGATGGCGTCGTACTGGCCGGAGAACAGGTGGGCGAGCAGCTTGCGGTGGATCTGGTCGGCCTGGTTCTCCAGCCGGTTGACCTCGATCCAGTACTCGGTGAGGTTCGACATGGTGCGCAGGTTCGGCATCGCCTCGGCGGTCAGCTCGGCGGCCCGGGCCAGCACCTCGATCTGCTGCTCGATGCCCTTCGGCAGGGTCTGGATGTCGTAGAGGACGACCAGGTCGACGGCCTCCTCCATGAAGTCCATGATGTCGTCCAGCGACGAGGCCAGGCTGTAGATGTCCTCGCGGTCGAACGGCGTGATGAAGGAGGAGTTCAGCTGGTGGAAGACGGCATGGGTGGTGTCGTCCCCGGCGTGCTCGGCGGCGCGCATGCGCTCGACGATCTCCGCGCGGGCCGAGACGTCTGATCCCAGCAGTTCCAGCAGGAGCTTCGAGCCGACGACCAGGTTCTCCGCCGCGGCGGCGAACATGTCGTAGAAGCTCGTCTCCTTCGGGGTCAGGCTAAAACGCACGGAAATCTCCGATGTGCGGGGTAGGGACTGAACGATGCTAGGTGCAACCGAGCGCAATCACGCAAACGGGGTGGTACCGGGGGAGGAGGAACCTCCCCTTCCGTTCGGCTACCGGACCGGCTGACCCGCACCGCACGACGGGGGTGCGGACGGGAGCCCCCAGTCTGACGGAACCCCGCCCGGATCGCCCCCGTCGTGCGCGTCCGGGACGGGGGCGCCGCTCAGACGGGTGAACCGCGCCGGGGCCCGCGCCGGGCCGTCCGGCACATGCCGGGTGGGCCGTCGGAACACCACGGGAGGCCCGGGTGTTGGACACTGGAGGCCGACGCAGCCACCAGGCACTCAGACGAAGGCGGGCCGATGACCACGACGCAAGCGCGCACCGAGCCGGACCACGCGCACGGGGCCGGGCCCGAGGCCGACACCGCACCGGGGGCCGACACCGCCGCCGCAGCCGAGGCCGTCGACGGGCACCAGGGCGGGCACGGCCCGCACGGCTACAGCGCGCAGAAGGACGCCCACCTCAAGCGGCTGCGCCGGATCGAGGGCCAGA
Organism: Kitasatospora sp. NPDC001539; assembly: GCF_040298565.1. Taxonomy (NCBI): domain Bacteria; kingdom Bacillati; phylum Actinomycetota; class Actinomycetes; order Kitasatosporales; family Streptomycetaceae; genus Kitasatospora; species Kitasatospora sp. NPDC001539. The sequence goes on from NZ_JBEPAK010000009.1 coordinate 12,205, forward strand.
TCCGCGGCCTCCAGCGGATGGTCGACGAGGACGTCTACTGCATCGACGTGCTCACCCAGGTCTCGGCCAGCACCAAGGCGCTGCAGTCCTTCGCGCTCTCGCTGCTGGAGGAGCACCTGCGGCACTGCGTCGCCGCGGCCGCCGAGCAGGGCGGCGTCGAACTGGACGCCAAGGTGGCGGAGGCCACCGCCGCGATCGGCCGGCTGCTGCGCAGTTGAGCTGCGGCTGACGTCCGGGAGGGGCGCGGCCGAAGCGCCCGGCCCGGTGGCCCGCCGTCAGCCCTCCCGCTCGCCCCGGCCCGGCTCCACCCGGTCCAGCAGCACCTCGTCGATCCGCTCGGTCGGCAGCCGGTCGCCGCTGCTGGCCGTTGCGGCGATCATCAGCTCGCCGGCCAGCTCGATCTCGTCGAGGGCCGCGTCATCGTGGCCGCCGCTGCGGCCGCCCGTGGACGACACCACTCGCACCACCCCTTCAGTGCCTCGCCAGCCCGGGCGGCAGCCACCCGACGTCCAGCCTAGGCACTCCGGGGCCCGTCCACATGGCACGGACGGGCCATCTCGGCGCCGCCGAAACGGGTGGCCGTCGCTCCCCGGACGGCCACCCGCACCGGTGGCGCCCCGTCTCGCCCCCGTACCGCGTGCTACTTCGGGCTCTCCGTGGGCTTCATCTGGTAGATGTCCGAGGCCGGCGGCTCGGCCGCCTCGACCGGCTTGCCGAAGTCCGACAGCGACGTCGTCGACGTCACCTTCACCTGGTCCTTGGCCTCCTTCGACCCGGCCACCCCGGCGAAGGTGAACACCTCGACCACCTTGTGCAGCCGCCCCTGGTCGTCCAGCCAGGCGTCGTACGGGACCTCCTTGACGGTGAAGGTCTGCCCGCCCATCCGCAGGCCGTCGCCGCCCCGGCCGCCCGTCGCGTCGGCCGCCTTCGCCAGGTCCAGGGTGCCCCGGTAGTGGTGCAGCGGGGCACCGTCGACGGTCTCGGTGCCGACCAGGTCGGCCTTCTGCACGCCGCGCAGCGCACCGGCCGCCGACGCCGGGTCGGTGGCGCCGCTGCTGACCAGGTTGCCGTCCGGCAGCTGACGGACGTCCAGCTTCACCCACTTGCCCTCGGGCACCTTGGCGCCGCTGTTCTGCAGGTAGACGGTGCCCGGCAGGACCACCTCGACGATCTTCCCGGTGGTCGCCGCGCCCGGCGGCACCTGGACCTCCAGCCGGCCGATCCGCTTCACGTAGTCGTAGCCGCCCGTCCCGCTGAAGGACGCCTTCTTCTCCGCGGACTCGGTGACCAGCTCGGTGGCGGCGTGCGCGGAGCCGGTGCGCCCGGTGATGTCGGCGGCGTTGCGCACCGCCGTCAGCGGGTCGGCGGCCAACTGGTCCGGAACGGCCGACCCCTGGTCCGAGGAGCCGCCGCCGGAGGCGGCCGAGCACCCGGCGGCTCCCGCGGCCAGGACGGCGGCGAGCAGGGCGGCCCCGGCCGCCGAGCGCAGCTGCGGCCCCGGGCGGCGCGCTGGCCGCCCGGTTCGCTGTTGGTCGGTCATCTTCATCCTCGCGACAACCCCCTCGGGCCCGACTGCCCTGCCGGGACACCACCGGGTGGGCAGAGCTCTTTCCGGGCAAACGAGTTGGGGCGCCGTCGGTTACGGGACGGACCGGAACCGGGCGGTTGGCGAGCCGGCCGCCTGGCGCGTTACCGTGAACCACGTGCACAGTGAGCTGCCGGCCCAACCCGGCAACGCCCGGATGCCCGAGCACCGCGTCGCGGTCAGCGAACGCGGTTCCTTCGCCTTCGCGACCTGCAGCTGCGGCTGGTACTCCGCCGCCCGCCGGTCACGCGACCTGGCCCGCCGCGAGGGCCACGGCCACCTCGCCGAACACGGCGGCGGCGAGGTGCTCTAGACCAGGACTCCGAGGGGGTCCGCCCCGGTGGCCCCGGTGGCCCCGGTAGCCCCGGTAGCCCCGGTGGCCCCGGTAGCCGTGGACCGCCGCGGGCCGGCCGGGTGCTCAGGCCGCGAGGTCCGACTCCGGCGGCTGCTCCTCCGAGCGCACCGCCCCGCGTCCGCGCCGACGGCCCCGCGGGGCGCCGCCGCGAGCCGGGCCGCCGCGCTCCGGCGCCCGGATGAGCGGGGCGACGGCGGTGCGGCTCAGCGCGTGGCAGAACGGGACCAGCACCGCCATCGCGATCGGTGCCAGCAGCAGTACCACCGCCACCGCGAGAGCGAAGCCCCCGATCACGTCCGTCGGGTAGTGGACGCCCATGAACATCCGGCAGAAGCCCTGCAGCAGGGCCAGTCCGCCGGCGATCCAGCCGAGCTTCCGGTTCACCAGGAACAGCGCCACCGCGACGGCCATCGTCATGGTCGAGTGGTCGCTCACGAAGGAGTGGGTGCCCGCCTTGCCGTCTACCAGCACCAGCAGCCCTGGGTGGTCGACGAAGGGCCGCGGACGGTCCACGATCGCGGCGATCGGCAGGTTGGCCAACTCGGCGACGGCCACCGACAGCGGCACCCAGAGCAGGCCCGCGATCGCCACCGGCGCGTCCGGCCGGCGCCGGGCCTGCAGCCAGGCCACCAGCCCGAGCAGGGCGAGGCCGATCAGGATGCCGTACTCGCCCACCCAGGAGACCAGGTGGTCCAGCCACCGCGGGGAGTCCTTGGCCAGGCCGTTGACGGCGTAGAGCAGGCCGAGGTCGGGATTGGTCGTGTCGGCAAGCGGCGTCGACACGCCGTACCTCCTTCTGGTCCGCAGCAGCTGGTCGTTCCGGCCGGGGCCCGCCCGGCGCGATGAGCTGACGAGGGGCCACCGGATAGAACGTCATCTCCGGGGCACAGCGTTCCACGGAAACGCGCGGTTATGGAAACTTGACTCAGCGTCCACAGGGCACACACAGAACCGCCCGGATCAGCCGCCCGGGACGGGGCGGCCGGGCGCGGTGGGGGCGGGTGCGGTGGGGGCGGGTGCGGCGGCGACCGCGGGGCGTGCCGGCGGGGCCGGCTCGACGACGGCGGCCCGGGCGGCGGCGGGCGCCGACGGGGCCGTCGTGCCCGGGCGGCTCGGGGCGTTGACCGCCCCGCTGTCGTTGCGGGTCGGCAGCGCCTGGGCGCCGTCCGAGGTGACCCGGGTCGCCCCGATGTACTCCCTGGTGTCGATCTTGTCGTACCGGATCACCGCCCCGGTGTGCGGAGCGTTGATCATGTAGCCGCCGCCGACGTAGATGCCCACGTGGTGGATGCTCCGCGGATCGCTCAGGTCCGTCGCCCAGAACACCAGGTCACCCGGCCGCAGCTGGTCGCGCGACGGGTGCGGGCCGGCGTACCACTGGTCGTTGGCCACCCGGGGCAGGATGATGCCCACGCTGGCGTAGGCGGCCTGGGTCAGCCCCGAGCAGTCGAACCGCCCGTTCTGCGAGGGCAGGCCCTCGCCGCCCCACAGGTACGGCGTGCCGAGCTTGGTCTGGGCGAAGTAGATCGCGCCCGCCGACTGCGCCGACACCTCCACCGGTGCGGTCGGCGCGGTGAAGCTGCGGGCCATCGCCTGGATGTTCCGCACGTACCCCTGGGTCTCCCGGTACGGCGGGACGCCCCTGTTGCTCGTCACCGCGTACGGCCCGGCGTTGTAGGCGGCCAGCATGTTGGCCTGCGGGTCGCCCGGGACCCCGGCGACGTCCTTCGCGAGCGCGCAGTCGTAGGCCGCCGCCGAGGCGATCGCGTCGTACGGGTCCCAGACGTCCTTCCTGCCGTCCCCGTCGCCGTCCGTCGCGTACATCGGCCAGGTGCCCGGCATGAACTGCGCCATTCCCTGTGCCCCGACGCCGGATTGGGCCCGCGGGTCGAAACCGCTTTCCTGGTACAGCTGTGCCGCGAGCATCGGCGGGGAGATCTCCGGGCAGAGGGATCCCCACTTCTGGATCGCGTCCTGGTAGGCGGCCGGAACGGTTCCCGGGGAGAGGGCGGAACGATTCACCTGCTGCTGCGGCGTCCCACTCGCCGCAAGCGTCCCCATGGTCACCAGGCCGATGAGCCCGAACGCGACAACTCCCGCAGCGGCGGCGGCCGTACCGGCCTTCCGGAGTACCATCAGCACCATCCCGACGAATCGTCAGTCGAAGTGTCCCGGAAGGCGTTGCTCACCGCAATCATCAGAGATACAAAGAGTGAGCGCTATCCTTCGTACGGTGGACATCCTCGCGTACGTGTCCGACGCCTCACGACCAATCCGCGAGAAGTAGCCAAGTCGACATCAGATCTGGCCAAGAATAGGTACCGACCCTTCGCGCGGGCCGGGTCCGGGCCCTTGAATTTGCCTGATCGGGCGGTGAGATGGAAATGAACCTGAGCAGCGTGCACACCTATGCGGTCGGCCACCTGGCCGAGGACCCACCCAAGAAGCCGAGCATCGACACCATCATCGGCGGAATCGCGCCGGACTGGGGCCCGTTCGCGAGCCTCGGCTCGGAGGCCCGCGTGATGGTCGAGGTCATCATGGCCATCGCCATCCTCGTCTGCCTCGGCCTCGCCGTCTGGGGTGCCGCCAAACAGCGGATCGGCGCCACCGCGATGCGCGACAGCTTCGGCGCCGAACAGGGCAAGGGACTGATCATCGCCGGGCTGACCGGCGTGTTCATCATCGGATCACTCGGAACTCTGTTCACCATTGTCTACGGCATGGCGATCTGACCATCGGACAGCAGTGACCCGGCTCGCCTGAGGACAGGTCTCCGCCCCCACCCCACCGGCGGCCGAGCCGCCCGGGAGTCCACCCCGTCCCCACCCCCCGTCCGCGCCCGCCCCCGGACGGAGGGCCCCCGGAGCCGCCCAGGCTCCCCGCACCAGGAGGGCCGCCGTGCCGTTGTCCGACGACCAGCCGCACACCCGTACGCGGCTGCCGGTCGGCGACCAGCCCGCGACCCCGCCGACCCTCGGTCAGTCCCGTCCGGTGCGCGCCCTGCTGGCCGTCCTGGTGGTCGTCACCCTGCTCGTGGTGGCCGTCGCCATCGCCAACCGCGGCAAGCCCGACCCGGGCGCCGGCGGCAGCTCCGCCGACCGCGCCGCCCCCAGCGCCCCCTCGGGCGCCGGCCCGGCCCCCAGCGGCGACCAGCCCGTCGGCACCACCGCCAACGGGATCGCCACCGGCTTCCCGCACACCGAACAGGGCGCCCAGTCCGCCGCCACCAACTACGCGGTGGCGATCGGCTCCGCGGACATGTTCCGCACCGACAGCCGCCACACCATCGTCGCCACCATCGCCGACCCGGGCGCGGTGGGGGCGCTGCAGAGCCGGCTGGACCAGGGCTTCGGCGGCGACACCGCCGCCCGCTACGGCCTCGACACCCAGGGCCGCGCCCCCAAGGGCCTCACCTTCGTCAGCCGGACCGTCCCGGTCGGCGCCAAGTCGACCGGCTACACCGACGGGGACGCCAAGGTCGAGGTGTGGTGCACCGGCCTCACCGGCCTCGCCGGCCAGAGCTCCGTCCAGCCGGTGACCGCGAACTGGTTCACCCTCACGCTCTCGCTCCACTGGACGGGCAGCGACTGGAAGCTCGCCGACTTCGCCAGCAGGCAGGGCCCCGCACCGATGCCCGGGGACCAGCAGGCCGCCACCGCCGATGAGATCACCGGCGCCGTCCAGCAGTTCGGGGGGTTCCGCTATGCCCGTTGACCAGACCTCACGAGGCTCCACCGCACGCCGTGCGGGCACGGTGGCGGGTGCGCTGGCCACGCTGCAGGTCGCGGCGGTGCTCGCGGCCCAGCGGGTGTTCGCGGACCCGTCGCCGACTGCGACGCCCACCTGTCAGAAGGTCGACCTCCCGATTCCGGGCAGCGACGCCGGATGTGCTCCCAACGGCGCGGTCGTCATTCCCGGGAGCGGCACCGTCAACAGCGTGACCGACCCGCTCGGGTCGCTCGCCAAGGGCTGTGCCCAGGCGGCGGCGTGGGTGGTGCGGAACCTGTCGGGGGCGATCGACGGGACGACGCAGGTGGACTTCACCAACGCGTCGTTCCTGCAGCAGTACGCCGTGGTGTTCGCGGTGTCCACGGTGATCACGCTGGTGCTGTGGCTGCTGGCGGTGACCAAGCGCGCGGTGCGCGGGGCGCCGTTGACGACGGCGATCTCGGAGGCGATCGGCTTCCTGTGGCTGACCGTGGTGGCCTCCGCGTTCACGCCGCTGATCCTGTTCACCGTGGTGAGCGTGACGGACGGGCTGACGAAGGCGATCGCGGTCGGGACGAAGTCGGACACCGGGACGTACCTGGGCGCGTTCGCCGACACCCTGGAGAAGGGGAACGTCGGCGGCGGCCCGCTGATCCTGGTGATCGTGTCGCTGGTCGCGGTGCTGGCGGCGGCGGTGCTCTGGATCGAACTGGTGATCAGGGCGGCGATGCTGTACGTGGGCGCGCTGCTGGGGACGGCGGTGTACGCGGGGCTGGTGGACCGGCAGCTGTGGAAGCACGTGCGCCGGTGGGCCGGGATGATGCTGGCGGTGGACCTGGCGAAGCCGATCATCGTGATCATCCTGGGGCTGGCGGGCGCGGTGGCGACGGGGGCCGGGGCCAACGACGACTTCGCCCGGGTGCTGTCCGGGCTGGCGATCCTGTTCCTGTCGATCTTCGCGAGCGCCGCGGTGTACCGCTTCGTCCCGACCTTCGGCGACGAGATGCTGAACATGCGCCGGGCCCGGGCCAGCGCCGTCCAGGCCGGCTCGGCGATGATCAACGGCACCGCGAACCTGATGAAGCAGGGCATCACCACTCACGGCGACCGGGGCCAGGTGGCGGGTGCGGGCGGCGGGGGTGCGGGCGGCGGCTCGGTCGCGCCCGGCATCGCCGCGCACGCCGGCCGGACTCCGGCCCCACCGCAGCAGGCCGGGCCGCCGCAGGCCCCGGTTCCGATCCGCGACAGCAACCCAGCGAAGGGAGGGTGACGGGTAAGTGAGCAGCGAACCGCTCGGCCAGTACGGTGCCCAGTACGCCCAGCCGTACGTGCACCAGCGCCGCACCTACCTGATCGGCAAGGCCCGCCCGAACGCGCCGATCGGCCGGAACCGGGAGTCCGGGGAGATCCTACTGATCATCTTCGGGGCGTTCCTCGGCATGCTCTGGGGTCTGCTGATGCCCGTCCTGCCGCTGCGGATCGGCGGCCTGGTCGGCCTGCCCCTGCTGGCCATCGCGGCGGTCTACGTGCCGTACCGCAAGCGGACGTTCTACAAGTGGGCGGAGATCAACCGCACCTACCGGCGGACGGTCCGCAGCGGGCGCGCGGTGTGGCGGTCGGACGCGATGGACGCCGGCACCCGGTTGGACGGCCGTGAGGTGGAGATCGGACCGCCGCCCGGGGTGGGGCGGCTGCGCTGGCTGACCGCGCCGTTCGGGCCGGACGAGGTCGGGGTGCTGATGCACCTGGAGCGGCGGACGGTGACGGCCGCGATCGAGATCGAGGGCCCGGGCGTGGGCCTGCGGGACTCGGAGGACCAGGAGGCCCTGGTCGACCGGTTCGGCACGCTGTTGAAGCACGTGGCCAACGGGGACGGCTTCGTCACCCGGCTCCAGATCCTGGCCAGGACGCTGCCGGCCGACCCGGACGCGCACGCCAAGGACGTCGAGCGGCGCGGTGACCACGACGCCCCGCGCTGGCTGCAGGAGTCGTACGACCAGCTGCAGTCGATGGTGTCGACCTCCTCGGAGCAGCACCGGGCGTACCTGGTGGCCTGCATGCACTACACCCGCGACCTGGCCGCCGAGGCGCACGCGATGGGGCGCAGCGCCTACGAGAAGCGCGGTGGCGGACGGTCCCGGGACGACGACGGGCTGGCGGCCGTGATGGCGCGCGAGCTGACCGACATCTGCGCCCGGCTGGCCGAGGCGGACATCCGGGTGCGCCAGCCGCTGGGCCAGGCCCGGCTGTCCTCGCTGCTGCACTCGATGTACGACCCGGACCACCCGATCGACCACATCCAGGCGATGTCCCGGCGCAACGCCTGGCCGGCGGAGCTGGACGCGACCCACCCGCAGTACCTGCAGGCGAAGACCCGCGAGTCGGCGACCCGGGAGCCGTGGTGCCACGCGACGGCGTGGATCAAGGAGTGGCCGCTCACCCCGGTGGGCGTCAACTTCCTGGCGCCGCTGCTGGTGCACACCCCGGACGTGATCCGGACGGTGGCGGTGACGATGGACCTGGAGCCCACCGACGTCGCGATCGAGCGGATGCTGACCGAGAAGACCAACGACGAGGCGGAGGCCAGTCGCGCGGCCAAGATGAACCGCACGGTCGACCCGCGCGACCTGGCCCACACCGGCCGGGTGGATCAGCGCGGTGACGACCTGGCCTCCGGTGCGGCCGGGGTGAACCTGGTCGGCTACATCACGGTCTCCTCGCGCAATCCGGAGGCGCTGGCCCGCGACAAGCGGACCATCCGGGCCTCGGCCGGCAAGAGCTACCTCAAGCTGGAGTGGTGCGACCGCGAGCACCACCGCGCGTTCGTCAACACCCTGCCGTTCGCCACCGGCATCCGCCGCTAGCGGGCGGGTGCCGTCGGCCCGGCTGTCGCGCTCGCCCGCCGCACCCGTCCACCCGCCGCCCCCGTCCACCCGCCGTACCAAGTCCACCCGCCGCATCCGTCCACCCCCCACCGCTGACACCAGGAGGCCGCTCATGGGGCTCGGCAACCTCACCGACGCGTTCACCAGCCTGATGTTCGGCAAGGTGGAGACCACCCGGCTCCCGGTGCGCACCTCCACCGGCCAGGCGCAGGCCGTGTACCTCCCCACCGCCGCCCCGGGGTTGGGCGACTCCGGCGTGATCATCGGGCGGGAGGTGTACAGCGGCAAGGGGTACGTGTACGACCCTTTCCAGCTGTACGGGCAGCAGCTGCCGGCGCCGCACTGGCTGGTGCTGGGGGAGTCCGGGAACGGCAAGTCGGCGCTGGAGAAGACGTACGTGCTGCGCCAGTTGAGGTTCCGTGACCGCCAGGTGGTGGTGCTCGACGCGCAGGGCGAGGACGGTGTGGGCGAGTGGAACCTGATCGCCGACGCGCTGGGCATAAAGTCGATCCGGCTGGATCCGATGGCGGCCCGGGACGGCGGGGTGAAGCTCAATCCGCTGGACCCGGCGATCACCCAGACAGGCCAGCTGTCGCTGCTGCGCACCATCGTCGAGGTGGCGATGGGGCGCGGTCTGGAGGAGCGGGCCGGCTTCGCGCTGAAGGCTGCGCACGCTCATGTGGTGGCCTCGGTGACGGACCGCCAGCCGGTGCTGGACGACATCATCGAGACCCTGCGCAGCCCCGAGCTGTCCTCCGTGGAGTCGCTGGGCGTGGCGGTGGACGAGGTGCAGTCCTGGGGCCTGGACGTGGCGCTGGTGCTGGACCGGCTGGTCGACGGTGACCTGCGCGGCATGTTCGACGGTCCGACCACCGACGGCATCGACCTGGACGCCCCGCTGATCGTGTTCGACCTCTCGCACATCGACCGCAACTCGATCGCGATGCCGATCCTGATGGCGATCGTCGGGGTGTGGTTGGAGCACACCTGGATCCGGCCGGACCGGAAGAAGCGCATCTTCCTGGTCGAGGAGGCCTGGCACATCATCAACAGCCCTTTCGTGGCGCAGCTGTTCCAGCGGCTGCTGAAGTTCGGGCGCCGGCTGGGCCTGTCCTTCGTCGCGGTGGTGCACCACCTGTCCGACGTGGTGGACGGCGCGGCGGCCAAGGAGGCCTCGGCGATCCTGAAGATGGCCTCCACCCGGACGATCTACATGCAGAAGGCCGAGGAGGCGCGGGCCACCGGCCGGGTGCTGGGCCTGCCGCGCTGGGCGGTGGAGATCATCCCGACCCTGTCGCCCGGCATCGCGGTCTGGGACGTCAACGGCAACGTCCAGGTGGTCAAGCACATCATCACCGAGACCGAGCGGCCGCTGGTGTACACCGACCGTGCGATGACCGAGGACGCCGTGGCCGAACGGGTGCGGGCGGAGCGGCAGTTGGCGGCCGAGCCGGGCGTCTGACGCAGCCGGGCCGGGCGTCTGACCCGGCCGGGCCGGGGGGACCCGACGCGATGGGAGCGGCCTCTGCACGGCCCCTGCACGGCCCGTGCACCGCCCCTGCGTGGTCCGCGCACCGCTCGGACGGCGACGGTTCGTCAGCAGGTAATCGTCTTGTTACGTTCCACGTCCTGACAGCTACGCGCGTTGACCCTAGGCTGCACACGCACGACTCACGCCCGAACACCGGTGCTGTCCCGCCACCGGTCCTCCCTCCGACGCGCAGGGGAACCCCTTCATGCTCACCGTCAGATCCCGACGGACGGCGCTCGCCGTCGTCGCCGCCGCTGGTCTGCTCGGCACGGTGGCCGTGCCGACGGCCGCCCAGGCCGCCGACGCCAACGCCAAGCGTCACAAGACCGTCAACCTCCAGCTGCTGGCGATCAACGACTTCCACGGCAACCTGGAGCCCCCGGCCGGGTCCTCGGGCACGGTCAAGGAGATCGACCCGGCCACGGGCAAGGAGGTCTCCACTCCTGCCGGCGGCATCGAGTACCTGGCCACCGAGCTGCGCAAGGCCCGGATCCCGGCCGACGACTCGATCACCGTCGCGGCCGGCGACATCATCGGGGCCAGCCCGCTCACCTCCGCGCTCTTCCACGACGAGCCGACCATCGAGGCGATGGACAAGCTCGGCCTGGACGTCACCTCCGTGGGCAACCACGAGTTCGACGAGGGCGCGCAGGAACTGCTGCGCATGCAGGAGGGCGGCTGCCACCCCACCGACGGCTGCTACGAGCCCGGCCGGACCTTCAAGGGCGCCAACTTCAACTACCTGTCGGCGAACGTCACCGACGAGAAGACCGGCCGCACGCTGCTGCCCCCGTACTGGGTGACCAAGTCGCAGGGCGTCAAGATCGGCTTCATCGGCGTCACCCTGGAGGGCACGCCGAACATCGTGACCGCCGAGGGCGTCAAGGGCCTGAAGTTCGCCAACGAGGTCTCGACGATCAACAAGTACGCCGCGGAGCTGAAGTCCAAGGGCGTCAACTCGATCGTCGCGCTGGTCCACGAGGGCGGCTACCCGGCCAGCAGCGTCTACAACTACGACTGCGGCCCGGCCGGCCAGGGCGTCTCCGGCCCGATCGTCGACATCGCGAGGAAGATCGACCCGGCGGTCGGCGCCATCGTCACCGGCCACACCCACAACGCGTACGCCTGCACCATCCCCGACCCCAACGGCGTGCCGCGCTCGGTGACCAGTGCCGCCTCCTTCGGCCGGCTCTTCACCGAGATCGACATGAAGCTGGACAAGACCACCGGCGAGATCGTGCGCCCCTCGGTCAAGGCCGAGAACCACGTGGTGCGCCGCACGGTCGAGAAGGCGCCCGACATGACGGCGCTGGTCGACCACTACCAGAAGCTGGCCGCCCCGATCGCCAACCGGCCCGTCGGCTGGATCGGCTCGGACATCAACGGCCGTGGCAGCAGCGACCTGGAGAAGCCGCTCGGTGACGTGATCGCCGACGCGCAGCTGGCCGGGCTCTCCCCGGCCGACAAGGGCGGGGCGCAGGTCGCCTTCATGAACCCCGGCGGAATCCGCTCCGATCTGGTCTACAAGGCCTCGGGCGGCGAGGGCGACGGCGTGGTGACCTACGGCGAGGCGTTCACCGTCCAGCCGTTCACCAACATGATGCAGGTCAAGACGCTGACCGGGGCCCAGCTGGTGCAGCTGCTCCAGCAGCAGGTCAGCGGCGCCAACGAGGCGGCGCCGAAGGTCCTCCAGGTGTCCTCGAACCTGCACTACACCCTGGACATGCGCAAGACCGGGGCGGACCGGGTCGTCGTGGACTCGATCCGGCTGAACGGCGCGCCGGTCGACCCGGCCGCCAGGTACCGGGTCGCGGCGAACGAGTTCCTGGCCGGCGGCGGCGACGGCTTCCCGGCCTTCGCGGCCGGCACCGACAAGCTCGTCGGCGCCTCCGACCTGGACGTCTTCACGGCCTACCTGGCGGCCCACAGCTCGGCGGCCGCGCCGCTGCAGCCGCCGGCGCAGGACCGGATCAAGGTCCTCGGCCCGGGCAGCGACATCGACTGACCGTGTGCCGGACATGAGGACGGGCGGGGCGCTGTCGGGGCGCCCCGCCCGTCCTGTTCCCTGCCTGTCCTGTTCCCCGCCCGGTGGTGGCCGGGCCGGGAGCGTCACTCCGGCGCGGGACCGCCGGGCAGCCGGACGGTGGCCAGCGCACCCGGACCGCCGTCCTCGGCCGGACCGAGGGTGACCTCGCCGCCCGCCTCCCGGACGCTCTGCGCGACGATCGACAGGCCGAGGCCGGAGCCGGGCAGCTGGCGCGAGGAGGGGGAGCGCCAGAACCGGTCGAACACGTACTGGAGCTCGTCCGGCGGAATGCCGGGGCCGTGGTCGCGCACGGTCAACACGCCCTGCCGCAGCCGGACTTCGATCGTGCCGCCGGGCGGGCTGTACTTCACCGCGTTGTCCAGCAGGTTGATCACCGCCCGCTCCAGGCCGGCCGCGTCGCCGTGCACGTACCAGGGCTCGGTGCTCGTCTCGAAGACCAACCCGGGGCCGCGCAGCTCGGCCCGTTCGACGGCCCGTGCGGCGATCTCGTGGAGGGCCACGACGGCGAGGTTCGGGCCGGCCTTGGGGGAGTCGGGGCGGGAGAGCTGGAGCAGGTCGCCGATCAGGACGGTGAGCTCCTGCATCTGCGCCTTGAGGTTGCCGAGCAGCTTGGTCCTGGTCGCCGGGGGGAGCGGGCGGCCGGTGTCGTTGCTGCGGATCAGCAGGTCGACGTTGGTGCGCAGCGAGGTCAGCGGGGTCCGCAGCTCGTGGCCCGCGTCGGCGATCAGCCGGGTCTGGCGTTCGCGGGAGTTGGCGAGGGCGGTGCTCATGGAGTTGAAGGAGGTCGACAGCCGGGCGATCTCGTCGTGGCCGTGGACCGGGATGGTGGTGCCGACCTCTTCGGTCCTGGCGATGTGCTCGACGGCGTCGGTGAGCTGGTCCACGGGCTTGAGGGCGGAGCGGGCGACCAGGCGGCCGGCGACGGCGGCGAGGAGGATGCCGCCGACGGAGACGGAGCCGAGGAGGACGGCGAGGCCCTGGAGGGAGTCCTCGACGGAACTGGTCGGGGTCGCCACCATCACGATCACCGGTGGGGTCCCCGGGGTCCGGACCGCGGAGATCCGGACCATCGCGGGGTCGCCGTTGGTGTACTGGCCGTCGCGGATGATGGACTGGTTCGCCTTGAGCCGGAGGGCCTTGGTGTCGTCCTTCTGGAGCATGATCGCCCGGGAGGCGGTCGGCGGCAGGCACACCTGGGTCGGGTCCGTCAGGACGTACTGGGTGTCCCGGGGGACGGGGCCGCCGGTGACCTCCGGCGGGCTCGTCTGCACCAGCTGGAGGCTGGCCTCGGGCGTGCTGGGGCACGGGACGTGGAGGATGGCGCGCTGCGGTAGCGGAGCGTTGCGCAACTCCGTCTCCACCTGGCCGTAGAGCTGCTTCTCCACGATGAACCAGCACGCCAGCGCGGACAGCGCGATCGCCACCGCCACCGCCGCCGCGCTCAGGAAGGTGAGGCGGCTGCGCAGGGACCGGGAGCGCAGCCAGTGGACCAGGCGCCGCCGGGGGCCGGGTGGGCGTGGCGGTGCCAGTGGGGGCGGGGGCGGTAGGGCGCTCACGCGCCGGTGCCGGCGGCCGGGCGCAGGGCGTAGCCGACGCCCCGTACGGTCTGGATGAGGCGCGGCATGCCGCCCTGCTCGGTCTTGCGGCGCAGGTACATCACGTACACGTCCAGGGAGTTGGAGGAGGGTTCGAAGTCGAAGCCCCAGACCGCCTTGAGGATCTGTTCGCGGGTGAGGACCTGCCGGGGGTGGGAGAGGAACATCTCCAGCAGCATGAACTCGGTGCGGGTGAGCTCGACCGGCTTGCCGGCGCGGGTGACCTCGCGGGTGGCGGTGTTCATCCGCAGGTCGGCGAAGGCGAGCACCTCGCTCTCGTCCTCGGCGGCGGCGCGGGCGGCGGCCTCGGCGGCGAGGGCGTTGCGGCGCAGCAGGGCGCGGACGCGGGCGAGGAGTTCGTCGAGCTCGAAGGGCTTGGCGAGGTAGTCGTCGGCGCCGACGTCGAGGCCGGTGACGCGGTCGCCGACGGCGTCGCGGGCGGTGAGCATCAGCACCGGGACGGTGTCGCCGCGGGAGCGCATCCGGCGGACGGCGGTGAGGCCGTCCATCCGGGGCATCATGATGTCCAGCAGGACGAGGTCGGGCTTGTCGCGTTCGACGGACTCCAGTGCCTCGTAGCCGTCGGTGGCGGTGTCGACCTCGTACCCCTCGAAGGCGAGGCTGCTCTCCAGGGCGTCCCGGAGGGCGGGTTCGTCGTCGACCACGAGGAGCCGGGCGGAGGGGTGGCCGGCCTCGGCGGGGGTGCGGTCGTCGGCGGACGGGGTCATGGGCTGGTGCCCTTTCTCGTCGGATGGGGTGCCTGCTGGGAGCAATTGTCCGCCTGGCGGACGCCTGCCGGCTGCTACGGGTTCCGGCTCACACGTTCTGGCCGGCTTCGAGCTTCGGCAGGACCTGCTTGATGTCGTTGATCGGGATGGCGAAGCCGAGGCCGACGCTGCCGGCCGTGCTGCTGGAGCCGCCGGCGGTGGAGTTGGCGCCGTTGGGGGAGTACATGGCCGAGTTGATGGCGATGACCTGGCCGTTGGCGTTGATCAGCGGGCCGCCGGAGTTGCCGGGGTTGAGGGCGGCGTCGGTCTGGAAGGCCTTGTAGGTGGTGGTGTCGCCGGTGCTCTGCTGCTGGGGGATGCTGCCGCGCAGGCCGGGCAGGTCGGGGAAGCCGAAGCCGCCGTTGCTGCCGGTGCTGCCTTCGTCGAGTTGCACGGTGACGTCGCGGTTCTCGGCGCTGATGATGCCGGAGGTGACGGTGCCGGTGAGGCCGTCGGGGTTGCCGATGGCCACGACGGGGTCGCCGACGGCCACGGTGGAGGAGTCGCCGAGGACGGCGGGGGTGAGGTTCTTGGCGCCGGTCGCGGTGATCACGGCGACGTCGAGGCCCTTGTCGGTGCCGGTGACGGTGGCGGGCGCGGTGGGGCCGTCCTTGAAGGTCACGGTGATCCGGCCGCCGTTCGCGATCGCGGTGTCGATGACGTGGTAGTTGGTGAGGATCCGGCCGCTGGTGTCGAGGACGACGCCGGTGCCGGTGGCGGTGCCGTTGCCGGTCTTCACGGTGATCTGGACGACGCTGGGCGAGACGGCGGCGGCCACGGCCGGCACGTCGGCGCTGCCGTCGGAGCGGGCCGAGACCGGGCTGGCGACGGTGCCGACGCGGTTGCCGGAGGACTGCCGGTCGGCGGCCACGACCCCGCCGGTGAGCCCGCCGATGACGGCGGCGATCGCGGCGACGGCGGTGACCAGGACGAGCCGGCCGCGCAGCACGCCGCGCCGGGCCCGGCTGCCGCGGCCGGGGCCGTCGGGGCCCGCGGGGTGCCCGAGGAGGGTGGGCGGCTCGGGCGGGACGGGCGGCGGAGGGGGCGGTCCGTCGAAGCCGCCGCCGGAGTGGTCCTCGCGGTAGGCGTACCCGGCGTAGGGGTCGGTGCCGCCGGTGCCCGCGGTGCCGCTGGTGCCCGCCGTGCCGCCGGTGCCCGCGGCGCCGCCGCCGAGGACGGTGCCCTCGATGACGCGGGGGCGGTACGGGTCGTGGTGCTCGTCCGGGTGCTGCTGCTGTTCGTTCATGCCGCCCAAGCTCCGCCCGGCGCATGAGGAGCGGATGAGAAGCGGCTCAGAAGGGTCCGAGAAGCCCGTTGACTTCTCATAAAGCCTGGTCAGGCCGCCGTGGCGGACGGCCGGGCGGCCGGGCGGAGCGGAACCGGCTATTCCGTCGGGGTGCGGCCGGGCGCCGCTCCGTCGCAGCCGCAGGAACGGCGGACGACCAGGCGGGACGGGAACTTGCGGACCCGCTCGGTGTCCGAGCCGGGGACCATCAGCGAGTCGTCCAGCACCAGGTCCACGGCGGCCCGGGCCATCGCGTCGCGGTCGGAGGCGACGGTGGTCAGCGGCGGGTCGGCGAGCGCCGCCTCGGGCACGTCGTCGAAGCCGGCCACCGCGAGGTCCTCGGGGACGCGCAGGCCGACCTCGCGGGCGGCCCGCAGCACGCCGATGGCCTGGTCGTCGGTGGAGCAGAAGATCGCCCTGGGCCGGTCGGGGGAGCTGAGCACGCCGAGCGCGACCTCGTAGGCGCCGTAGCGGTGGAAGGGCGCGTCGATCAGGTGCGGCTCGGTGGGGACGCCGTGCGCGTCCATGGCGCGCTGCCAGCCCTCGACGTGGTCGATGACCGGGTCGCCGGGGGCGGGGGAGTCGACCGGGCCGCCGAAGCAGGCCACGTACGGGTGGCCGTGCTCCTCCAGCAGGTGGCGGACGACGGCCTCGGCGCCGCCCACGTCGTCGGTGACCACGGCGACGTCGTCGATCGCCTCGGGGCGGCGGTGCAGCAGCACCACCTTCGCCCCCTCCATCGCGGCGAACTCCTCGGCGGCGCGCTGCGAGGGGCCCTGGCTGACCAGGATCAGGCCGGAGACCCGCATGCCGAGGAAGGCGCGGACGTAGTGGACCTCGCGGTCGTCCACGTAGTCGGAGTTGCCGATCAGCACGAGCTTGCCGCGCTCGGAGGCGGCCCGTTCCACGGCGTGCGCCATCTCGGCGAAGAAGGGCTGGCGGGCGTCGGGGACGACCATGCCGATCAGGTTGGTCCGGCGGGAGGCCATCGCCTGGGCGACGCTGTTCGGCCGGTAGCCGAGCTGCTCGATCGCCGCGAGGACCTTCTCCTTGGTCGCGGGCGCGACCGGGCGCGGCCCGTTGTTGATCACGTAGCTGACGACCGCGGTCGAGGTCCCAGCCAGTCGGGCTACATCGTCGCGCGTCACCTTGGCCACGGGGGGAGTCTACGCGTGTGGTCCCGGGGGCGGCAGTGCGACCTGGGGCCGCCCCGGGGCGCACCGGAGCAATCCGGACGAGCCGGGCGGGGACGGTCCGCCCGGCTCCGGGTCACGCCTCCAGCGGAGCGGAGGGGCGCTGGGCGAGGTCCGGACGCTCGCCCTTCTCGGCCTTCTCCGGGACGACGAAGCGGTAGCCGACGTTGCGCACGGTGCCGATCAGCTGCTCGTGCTCGACGCCGAGCTTGGCCCGCAGCCGCCGCACGTGGACGTCCACCGTCCGGGTGCCGCCGAAGTAGTCGTAGCCCCAGACCTCCTGGAGCAGCTGCGCCCGGGTGAAGACCCGGCCCGGGTGCTGGGCCAGGTACTTGAGCAGCTCGAACTCCTTGAAGGTGAGGTCGAGCGCCCGGCCCTTGAGCTTGGCGGAGTAGGTGGCCTCGTCGACCGAGAGGTCGCCGTTGCGGATCTCCATCGGGCTGTCGTCGACGGCGACCTGGAGCCGGCCGAGCGCGAGCCGCAGCCGGGCCTCGACCTCGGCGGGGCCCGCGGTGTCCAGCAGGACGTCGTCGATGCCCCATTCGGCGGTCACGGCGGCCAGGCCGCCCTCGGTGACCACCAGGATCAGCGGGCAGCCGATGCCGGTGGAGCGCAGCAACTGGCACAGGCTGCGGATCTGGGGCAGGTCACGCCGCCCGTCGACCAGGATGACGTCCGCACTGGGGGTGTCCACCAGTGCGGCCCCCTCGGCGGGGGCCACCCGGACGTTGTGGAGCAGCAGGCCGAGGGCCGGCAGCACTTCCGCTGAGGGTTGCAGCGCGTTGGTCAGGAGGAGGAGGGAGCTCATACCCGGTGGTCCCCTTTCCGGGTCGTCGTGGTCGCGGTGGGGCTGCCGCCACAGCCGGATGGCGCACGAACGGGGAGGTGTCGCGCGCTGCGCGTCCCGGCGGGGGCGGCGGTGGGCGACGTGAGGGTGAGGAGGGGAAGGACGACCGGCGCCTGGGGCGCACGGGAGGAGCGCAGGGCGGGACGGCGCTCGCGCCCGGGGTCCCGCAACCCCTGGCGCGCCGTCTGCGCTCCGCTCGTCCCGCTCATCCCGCGAACCCTCCGGTCTGGTCCGGTACCGGGTGGCGGCCCGGCGCCCGGTGTCGACACCCCACCGGCCGGGCACGTCCTCGTGCCGGTCGAGCGGGGGCTCCTGCGGCGCGCCGGGGGTGGGCCGACGAATCGCAAGAACGTCCGTACTGGCGTCCTGAAAGCACAAAAGGACCCGGGGGCGACTCTGCCCGGATCCCTCTTGGTCGTCGAGGATAGCCGACCCGCTCCCGCCCCGGGAGTGCGCGAATCCGGCGGTTCGCCCAATCCGGGCGCGCGCCGGGTGAGACCGGACACAACTTCGGGCGCCGTCGCGCACCCGTCCGGCCAGGGCGATTGCCGCTCGCGACGGCGGACACGCCATCATGGACGCACATCGGCGGCGCCGCGCGGGTCCATTCGTTCGGGTGGTCGGGCGGCCGCCCCGGTGGCGAACCGGACCGGGCCACCGGGGCCGGGCGAGGACGAACGGAAGGGGTGGCCCGATGGGCGCGACCACCGAGCCCGCGAGCGGCGCCCGGGTGCGCGGGACGATCCGCTACTGGGCGGCGGCGAAGTCCGAGGCCGGGCTGGCCGAGGAGCCGTACCAGGCGGCGAACCTGGCGGAGGCGCTGGCGGCGGCCAAGGAGCGGCACGCGGACCGGCCGAAGTTCGTCCAGTTGCTCGGGCACTGCTCGTACCTGGTCGACGGCTCCCAGGTGGGCGGCCGCGACCACGCGACCGTCGCCCTGACCGAGGGCGGGACGGTCGAGGTCCTCCCGCCGTTCGCGGGAGGGTGAGCGGCGTGACGGACATGAACGACCCGAACCGGCAGGACGGCGGCTACGGCACCTGGCCGCAGCAGCCGCACCCGCAGCAGCCGCACCCGTACCAGCCCCACCCGCAGCAGCATCAGCAGCAGTACGCGCAGCACTCCCCGCAGCACCCGTACGGCCATCCGGTGGACGACGACGCGGCCGCGACCACCCTGCTGCCGCCGGTGCCCGCGCTGGACGACGCGGCGGCCACCACGCTGCTGCCTCCGGTGCCGGCGCTGGACGACGCGGCCGCGACCACGCTGCTGCCGCCCGTCCCCCCGCCGGACGACGCGGCGGCCACCACGCTGCTGCCCCCGGTGACGGTCTCGGGCGCGATGCCGGTCGCCCCGCCGCCGCACCTCGGCCGGCCTGCAGCGCAGCCGCAGTTCCCGCCGCAGGCGCAGCCGCAGCACCAGCACCAGCACCACCCCCAGGCGCAGCCGCAGCCGCAGGCCTGGCAGGAGCCGCCGTCCCGGGCACGTCACCGGGCCCCGACGCCGCAGTCCGCGCCGCCGCAGTCCGCGCCGCAGCAGGCGGTGCCCGCTGGGCCCGCGGTTCCCGCCGGGCCCGCCCTCGACTCGCCGACCATGACGCTCAAGCGCCCGTCCGCCCCGCTGCCCGGCCAGGCGCCGGAGGCGCCCGGCGGGCCCGGTGCCCAGCCGTACCAGGGCCTGCCCGCGCAGCCGCTGCCGGCGGCGCCGCAGTCCGGTGCCCCCGGCGGCCGGACGGGTTCGCCGATCATCGACCCGGGCCTGCAGCCCGCCCTGATCACCGCCGGTGCGGCCGCGCTGCTGGCCGGCGGCGCCGCGCTGGGCCAGGTGGCGCTGGCCCTGGTGGTCGCGCTGCTGCAGCTGCTGACGGCGGCCGGCTGGTTCCGGCTGAACGGCATGTGGCCGGCCCGGCAGGGCATCCTGCTCGCCGCGCTGGCCGGGTTCACCGCCGATGCGGCCGTCCTGCTGGCGGACTCGGACGGCGGGGCGGCGGCCGTGGTGGGCACCCTGGGCGGGTTCTTCCTGCTGGTCCTGGTGTTGCAGACGTTCCGTCCGTCGGATCCGAAGGAGCGGTTCTACGCGCTGACCGTGCTCGGGTCGGCCACCGTGGTGACGGCGCTGTGCACGATGCTGCTGCTGGCCGACTGGGTGCCGGCCGGGGTCGGCGCCGTCGCGCTGGCCGTCCTGCTGGCGGCGGCGCCGCTGCCCGGCCCGAAGCAGCTGGGCCCGGTGCTGGGTCTGGTCGCGGCGGTCGTGCTGGGCCTGCTGGTGGGCGCGCCGCCGGCGCTGGGGGTGCTCGCCGGGCTGGGTGCGCTGGTCGGCCGGCGGGTCGCGGCGTACGACTTCCCGTCCCGCTTCGTCCACATGACGGCGGGCGTGGCGCTGCCGCTGGCGGTGTCCGCGCCGCTGATCTGGATCGCCACCGACCTGCTGGCCGGCTGAGCCCGGTACGTCACACCTGCCCGCCCCGGAACCACCTTCCGGGGCGGGACGTCGTACGGTCGTGCGGGACGACGGCGACCGGCGACGACGGGGAACACGATGCGCGGATGGTGGAAGGCGACGATCGGCCTGGCGGTGCTCTCCGGGCTGCTGGTGGGCGCGGACCGGATCGCCGTCGGCGTGGCCGAGGACGAGGCCGCCGACCGGCTGGTGAAGAGCGGCCAGATGAGCCGGCGGCCGGACGTGACGATCGAGGGCTTCCCGTTCCTCACCCAGGTGGTGACCAAGAAGCTGGACGACGTCCGGATCTCCTCGGACGGTCTGACCGTCCAGAACAACGGCCACCAGGTGGCGCTGCACTCCTTCAAGGCCAGGCTCTCCGGCGTCTCGGTGAGCGACAGCCTGAGCACCGCGACCGTGGACGACGGCACCGGAAGCGGCGTGATCTCGTACCAGGACCTCGCCCAGCTGCTGCCGCCGGCCTCCGAGCTGCTGGGCGGCGCCCCGCTGCCGGGCGGAGGCAGTTCCCGGCTGAGCCTGTCGTACGGCGGCCCGGGCAAGGTCAAGGCCTCGCTGGGGCCGGTCTCGGTCGGTGAGGCGACCGTGCACAACGAGGGCAACACCATCACCGTGGACGGCCTGAAGCTGAGCTCGCTGGCGGAGATGGTCGCCGGGCTCACCAACCGGAAGATCCAGCCGGCCGCTTTCACCCTGGACTCGATGCCCGCCGGGCTGGCGCTGGCCGCGAAGGACGGCGCGACGCCGTTGCCGGAGGGCCTCCAGCTGTCCTTCGAGGGCAAGGGCGTCAAGCTGCTGGGCTGACGCCGACCCGCGCCCCCTCCCGGAGCACCGGCCCGCGCCCCTCCCTGAGGGCCGGCCCGCGCCCTTCCCCGGACAGCGGCCCGCCCCTCCCCGGCCCGCCGCCGTCCCCCTTCCACCCTGCTCCCGTTCCGCTCTGCGAGACGCGCTGTCCAGCGTCGGCCCCGGAGCGGTGTCGTTTCCGTACGTTGTGCCCCGCCGCCGGGGGCTGCCCGCGGCCTCCGTCCCGCCCCTCTCGCGGCGAATCCCATCATCCGACCGTTTCGATCTCGGTATTCGATACGCTGATGACAGCAGGCCTCGGGTGTCCCTAGCATCGTCGGCATGAAGCGACAGACGGATCTCACGAAGCGGCGGGCGGTCGACCTGTGCCGCGTGGCCGCCTGTCTGTGTCGAATGCGCTGAATCGGCAGTCTGGCAGGGCAGTTGAGGCCCGCCGCCGATCTCCACGGTGACCTGCTCCGGCCGTCGCGGCCGAGGGTCGCCGCCGTACTCCGCAGTTCCCCGCCCGGTTGCCCGGTCTCCTCCCCCGTCCCGTCATTCGGACAGGAATTCGGACCGAACCCGTCCGGGCGCCCTGCAGCACCTCCTGAGCAGCACCTTCCGCAAACCGCCCTCGGATGGAGAACACCACCATGAGCCGAAGCGACGTCCTGGTCGACGCCGACTGGGTCCAGGCCCACCTGGACGACCCGAAGGTCGTCATCGTCGAGGTCGACGAGGACACCTCCGCGTACGACAAGAACCACATCCGCAACGCCGTCCGGATCGACTGGAAGCAGGACCTCCAGGACCCGGTCCGCCGCGACTTCATCGACCAGGCCGGCTTCGAGGCGCTGCTGAGCGCCAAGGGCATCGCCAACGACGACACCGTCGTGCTGTACGGCGGCAACAACAACTGGTTCGCCTCCTACGCCTACTGGTACTTCAAGCTCTACGGCCACGGCGACGTCCGCCTGCTGGACGGCGGCCGCAAGAAGTGGGAGCTGGACTCCCGCGACCTGGTCGCCGAGGTCCCGGTCCGCCCGGCCACCGAGTACAAGGCGCAGGCCGCCGACTCCTCGATCCGCGCCTTCCGCGACGACGTGATCGCCGCCATCGGCAACCTCAACCTGGTCGACGTCCGCTCGCCCGACGAGTTCTCCGGCAAGCTGCTCGCCCCGGCCCACCTCCCGCAGGAGCAGTCGCAGCGGCCCGGCCACGTGCCGAGCGCCCGCAACATCCCGTGGGCCAAGAACGCCAACGACGACGGCACCTTCAAGAGCGACGAGGAGCTCAAGGCCCTGTACGAGGCCGAGGGCATCGACCTCGCGAAGGACACCATCGCCTACTGCCGCATCGGCGAGCGCTCCGCGCTCACCTGGTTCGTGCTGCACGAGCTGCTCGGCCAGCAGAACGTCAAGAACTACGACGGTTCGTGGACCGAGTACGGCAGCCTGGTCGGCGTGCCGATCGAGCTCGGCAGCAACTGAGCCCCCGGCTCGAGCCGTAAGTCAGAAGGGAAGACAGACATGTGCGGTGCGAAGGCCGGCGGGCCGGACCTGGCAGGAGTTGACGTGGCGAACGAGACGATCATCCAGGGTTCGGTGACCCGCGACGGTGAGCCGGTCAACGGCTACGTCCGGCTGCTGGACGAGGGCGGTGAGTTCACGGCCGAGGTGCCCACCTCGGCGACCGGCCAGTTCCGGTTCTTCGCCCGCCCGGGCAAGTGGACCCTGCGCGCGCTGGTCCCGGGCCAGACCGTGGACCGTCAGGTGGTGGCCTCCCAGGGCACCGCCGTCGAGGTCGCGATCGCGGTCTGACCGGACCCGGACCGGACCCCGGTCCCGGACCGGACGATCACCCCGAGGGCCCTGCCGCGGCAGGGCCCTCGGCCGTACCGTGGAGAGGTGCAGACACGGCGCCGGCGGCACTTCTACTACGCCATGATGGGCGTGTGCCTGGGCCTGTTCGTGCTGGCCTGGGGCGTGGTGCGGTTCTTCTCGGTGGGCGCCGCGGTGGGCATGTGCGTGGTCGCGATGGTCATCCCGCCGGCCGCGGCGGTGTTCGCCAACAAGCGCGACCCGGACGACGACTGGTGGAACGACCCGCGCTGGGACGACCCGAAGTGGGACGATCCCGGTCACGACCGGGACCGCCCCGACGAAGAGCCGCACGATTCCCGGGGCGGAGGGCGGTAGCGCCTGCCACGGCCCCGCACCCCGCCCGGGCGGCGGTTCAGTACACCAGCGCCTGGACGTCGTTCGACATGATCTCGCTGACGAAGACCTGCGCGCCCGCGATCCGGACGCCCTCGACGGTGTCCTTCTGCTCGATCCCGCGCCGCGCGGCGCACTGGGTGCACAGCGTCACCGAGCCGGCCGCCAGGATCGACTCCAGCAGGTCCGGCAGCGGCGCCGCGTGCGGCAGTTCGAACTCCTTCGCCCTCCCCGGCAGGGCGAACCAGGAGGACTCCCCGGTCAGCCAGAGCGAGACCTCGATCCCGCTGGCGACGGCCACGGCCGCCACCGTGAAGGCCTGGGAGCACCGCTCCGGCGCATCCGCCCCGGCGGTGACCTTGATGACGAGCTTCTTCGACATGGCGCCACCTTAGAGGGCTCGTCGCCGCGGCCCGCCGTCATCCCGGAATCCCGTGGGGAAACCTTGGGCGGCGCCGGAGCGCGGGGGCGCGAAAGGCGACGTGGTGGGGCTCACCGCGACCGGCCCGGGCCCGGCGGATAGAGTGAGCGCCAGCAAAATCCACCACACTGTCGCCGCCTGGGAGCCCCCCGTGTCCGGTCTGGAAATGTTCTTCGACGGTCTGCTGGCCCTCATGGCCGTGCTGATCACCTGGTTCGCCATCTTCTCGGTGATGAAGCTGTACCAGGGCCAGCGCTGAGCCTGCCGTACGGTTGAGACAGACCGCACCGACCACGACAGCGACCAGGAACATGATCGAGATCCCCTCTGACCTCCACAAGGACGTCGTCCCGCTCGCCTTCCTCCTCGGCACCTGGGAGGGCGCGGGCGTCTATGACTTCCCCGGCACGGAGAAGTGCAACTTCGGCCAGGAGATCGTCATCCGCCACGACGGCCGGCCCTTCCTGGAGTTCCGTTCCCGCACCTGGGTGCTGAACGAGGAGGGCGAGAAGGTCCGTCCGCTGGAGAACGAGCACGCCTTCTGGCGCGTGACCAGCAACCACCACGGCACGAGCGGGGTCCGGGGGATCGAGATCTCCTCCCTCCGCGACGACGGCACCGTCGAGATCTGGTACGGCGAACTGGCCGACGGCAAGCCGCAGGTCGACGTGGCCACCGACGCGGTGGCCCGGATCGAGGGCTCCCCGGAGTACTCCGGCGGCAAGCGGCTGTACGGCTTCGTGAACGGCGAGCTGCTCTGGGTCGGCGAGAAGGCCGCCCCGAACGTGCCGCTGCGCCCGTACATGTCCGCCCAGCTGAGGAAGGTGCTCAGCCCGGCCCAGCTGATCAAGGACATCAACGACCTGCCGGACGACGGCATCGCCTTCTTCAAGTAAGGCCCGCGCACGAGGTAGGGACCGGCCCGCGGCCGGTCCCTACACTTGCATCAGGACCCCCGACCTTGGCAGGGACAGCACCGTGGCGGACACCGGCACCACCGACTGGCAGCTCTCCGGCGACTGGCACCTCTCCGACGACTGGAAGGCCGACCTGCGCGAGCGCGGCTACCGGCTGACGCCGCAGCGCCAGCTCGTGCTGGAGGCCGTCGACGTCCTCGACCACGCCACCCCCGACGACATCCTCAGCCACGTCCGCAAGACCGCCAGCGGCGTCAACATCTCCACCGTCTACCGGACCCTGGAGCTGCTGGAGGAACTGGGCCTGGTCTCGCACGCCCACCTCGGCCACGGCGCCCCGACCTACCACCTGGCCGGCCGCCACCACCACCTGCACCTGGTCTGCCGGGACTGCGAGAAGGTCACGGAGACCGGCACCGAGATCGCGCAGCCGCTGATCGACCGGCTGCGCGAGCAGCACGGCTTCGACACCGACCTCAAGCACTTCGCCATCTTCGGCCGCTGCGCCGACTGCGCCGCCGGGCACCGGGACGGCCGGTCGTAAGCTGGCCGGTATGACCGGTGTGAAGAGCCCGCTGCTTGCCCTGCCCGGAGCCGTCCCCGCCGAGGGGGCCGACGAGGGAGTCGCCGCCCACTACGGCGACATCTTCCGCGAGCAACGCAACCTCGCGCGGGGCACCGGCTTCGTGGACCTCTCGCACCGCGGGGTGGTCACCGTCACCGGCGACGACCGCCTCTCCTGGCTGCACCTGCTGCTCACCCAGCACGTCAGCGGGCTGCAGCCGCAGCACGCCACCGAGGCCCTGGTGCTCTCCCCGAACGGGCACGTCGAGCACGCCCTCTACCTGGTCGACGACGGCACCACCACCTGGGCGCACGTCGAGCCCGGCACCCAGGGCGCACTGGTCGCCTACCTGGAGAGCATGAAGTTCTTCTACCGGGTGGAGGTCGCCGACGCGACCGCCGACTACGCCGTGGTCCACCTGCCGGCCGGCTCCACCGCCTCGGTCGAGGGCGCCGCCGCGGTGCGCGAACTCCCGTACGGGCGCGACCTGTTCGTGCCGCGCGCCGAACTGGCCGGGCTCACCGAGAGGTACGGCCCGGCGGCCGGGGTGTGGGCGTACGAGGCGCTGCGGATCGAGGACCACCGGCCCCGGCTGGGCTTCGAGACCGACCACCGCACCATCCCGCACGAGGTCGACTGGCTGCGCACCGCCGTCCACCTGCAGAAGGGCTGCTACCGCGGCCAGGAGACCGTCGCCCGGGTGCACAACCTGGGCCGCCCGCCGCGCCGGCTGGTCTTCCTGCACCTGGACGGCACCGAGGAGACCCTGCCCCCGCACGGCACCGAGGTGCGGCTGGCGGCCGAGCCGGACGGGCGGGCGCTGGGCTTCGTGACCTCCTCGGCCCGGCACCACGAGCTGGGGCCGATCGCGCTGGCGATCGTCAAGCGGAACGTCCCGGTGGACGCGGTGCTGCTGGCCGGGACGGTCCCGGGCACCCAGGACGTGATCGTCCCGCAGTAGGCCGCGGGCCCGGGCCCTGGGCGCCGCCGCCCCGGACCGCTGGTCCCGGACCCGGGCCTCCGGGCCGCCGGGCCTCGGCCTCAGACCTCGACGAGGACGGTGAAGGGGCCGTCGTTGACCAGCGCCACCTGCATGTCGGCGCCGAACCGGCCCGTCTCCACCTTGGCGCCCAGCTCGCGCAGCCGGGCGACCACCTCGTCCACCAGGGGTTCGGCGACCGGGCCGGGGGCCGCGGCGTTCCAGGTGGGGCGGCGGCCCTTGCGGGCGTCGCCGTAGAGCGTGAACTGGCTGATCACCAGCAGCGGGGCCCCGAGGTCCGAGCAGCTCTGCTCGACGCCCGCGTCGTCGGGGGGCAGCAGTCGCAGCGTCCAGAGCTTGCGGGCGAGTTGGGCGGCCTTGGCGGGGGTGTCGTCGTGGGTGACGCCGACCAGGACGCACAGCCCGGGCCCCTCGATCGCGCCGACGGTCTCTCCGGCCACGGTCACCCTGGCCTCGGTCACTCGCTGCACCACTGCTCGCATGCCGCCATTGTGCCGGAGCCGCCGTACCGGTCCCGTCGTGGCCCGGGGGCGCACATCGGGGGCGCGCACACCGGTGGCGCGCGCCGTGAAGCGCGCGCCTGCGCAGGGTCGGGCGCCACTCTTCCTGCGGAAAGGACCGGTCATATCAGCCACCCCCGTTCGCCAGGGGGCCGTTCGGGTGCACGGTCGGTGCGCGCGCGCCGGGTGGGGTGGCACGCTGGGGACCGTACGAGGGCCCGGCGCGCCTGGAGGTCCGCCGCACCGGGCCGGGCTCGGCCGGGAGGTCGAGCCGGTAGGTCAGGCGTTCTGGCCGGGTCGCCCCGGCGGGTGGTTCCGGCCGGGGGGCGGAACCGTTCGGATCCTCCGGTCGTGCCAACGGACGGACGCGCGAGCCCGTCGGGGGACGGGCCGGGCCGGCGGCAGGGACGGAGTGCCGCGAGCGGGCGGGATCGACGACGGCAGGTGGGTTGCATGATGGACGCGAGCAGCGCGGCGGGGAACCGCCCCGGGCAGGTGGCGCAGGCCCCCGGGGCTCCCTCCTGGGCGGCCGGCCCGGACGGCGAGCCCGATCTGGAGCGGCTGGGCCTGGACCAGCTGCGCCTGCTGCGCCGGGAGACCCTGGCGCAGGAGGCCGACCTGTCCTACCTGCGGCGGCTGCTGCACGGCCGGATGGACATCCTGCGCGCCGAGCTCGACCGGCGCCCCGGCGGCAACCCCGCCCGCGCCGCCCGGCCGGCGGGCGACGGCGGCGGCGAGCTGCTGGACCGGCTGCCCGCGATCCTGGCCGACGCGCCCTCCACCGTGCGGCGCTCGGCCCGGCACGTCACCCTGGGGCCGCCGCGCACCCAGGAGTCGCAGCTGGAGGCGGACGCCCTGATGGGCGACGTCCAGCTCGCCGACCTGGCCGCGCACCCCGCCGAGGAGCTGCTGGCCGCGCTGGAACGGCTGCGCGCGCACGAGCGCGAGGTCTCCGGACGGCGCCGGCGCCTGCTGCGGACGGCCGACGGTTGCAGTGCCGAGATCACCCGCAGGTACCGTGATGGGGAAGCACGGGTCGACGACCTGCTCTCCGAGAGGCCGCTCTGACCGGGTGAGTCGTCGCGGGCGGGGGGGCCCGGCTTCCTCCCGGTCCACCCCCGCCCCCGGAAGGCTCCCGATGTCGCAGTCCGCCAACCCGCCCGTGCTCGCCGAGGTCGTCCGCTCGGGCTTCACCGAGGGCCGCCACCACGGCTCCCTCGTCCTGCTCGCCGCCGACGGTTCGGTGGAGTTCGCGCTGGGCGACCCCGACGCGCCGGTCTTCCCCCGCTCGACGGCCAAGCCGTTCCAGGCGGTGGCCACCCTGCGGGCCGGGCTGGCGATCGAGGGCGAGCTGCTGGCGCTGGCGGCCTCCAGCCACTCCGCAGAATCGTTTCACCTCGAAGGGGTCCGGGCGATCCTGGGCGCGGCCGGACTCGACGAGTCCGCCCTGCGCACCCCGGCCGACCTGCCGCTCGACGAGACCGAGGCGGAGCTGCTGCTCGGCGCGGGCGGTGGGCGCGCCCCGATCCTGATGGACTGCTCCGGCAAGCACGCCGGCTGGCTGGCCGCCTGCGTCGCCAACGGCTGGGACACCGCGGGCTACCTCGACCCGGCCCACCCGATCCAGCGGCTGGCCCGCGAGGCGCTGGAGGAGGCCACCGGCGAGACCCCCGCGCACGCCGGGGTGGACGGCTGCGGCGCCCCGCTGCTGGCCGTCACGCTGACCGGCCTGGCCCGCGGCTACCGCGGTCTGGTGCTGGCCGCCGAGGGCACCGTCCAGCGCCGCGTCGCCGACGCGATGCGCGCCCACCCCGAGTACGTGGCCGGCACCCGCCGGGCCGACACCTGGCTGATGCGGGCCGTCCCCGGCGCGCTCTCCAAGATGGGCGCGGAGGCCGTCCAGGTCGTCGCCCTGCCGGACGGCCGGGCGCTCGCCTTCAAGATCGACGACGGTGCCGAGCGGGCCCGCGGCCCGGTCCTGGCGGCCGCGCTGCGCCGGCTGGGCCTGACCGGCGCGCAGGAGACCGTCGAGCGGATAAGCGCGGCCCCGCTGCTCGGCGGCGGCGTCCCGGTCGGCGAGGTGCGGGCGGCGTTCTGAGGCGTGCCTCCGGGCGGCCCCCGGCGGACGCCGCCGGGGTGCGGGCGGACCCGGGCCGGTGCACGGTGGACCGGGGGCCGTCGCACAGCTGAGGGAGTCCGCCATGACCGACCACGTGTACCGGGTGACCGAGATCGTCGGGTCCTCGACCGAGAGCGTCGACGCCGCGATCCGCAACGGGGTGGAGCGGGCCTCCCGGACGTTGCGCAACCTCGACTGGTTCGAGGTGTCGCAGGTCCGGGGCCACCTGGAGGACGGCCGGATCAAGCACTACCAGGTGTGCATGAAGGTCGGGTTCCGGCTGGAGGACTGAGCCCCCGGAAAGCCCACCGGCCGTCCTCGGACACGACAGGGGCCGGGGCACGCGGATTCCCTCCGCGCGCCCCGGCCCCTGGCTGTCCCGACCCCGCCCCGAACCGTCCTGGTCGAGCCGGACCGGAACGACGGCTCAGTGGCCGCCCTGCTCCGCGAGGCGCTTGATCGAAGCGGTGACCTCAGCCTCGGCCTCGGCACGGCCGACCCAGTTGGCGCCCTCGACGGACTTGCCGGGCTCCAGGTCCTTGTAGACCTCGAAGAAGTGCTGGATCTCCAGGCGGTCGAACTCCGACACGTGGTGGATGTCGCGCAGGTGCTCCCAGCGCGGGTCCGTCGCCGGGACGCAGAGCAGCTTGTCGTCGCCGCCGGCCTCGTCGGTCATGTGGAACATGCCGATGGCACGGCACTTGATCAGGCAGCCCGGGAAGGTCGGCTCGTCCAGGATGACCAGGGCGTCCAGCGGGTCGCCGTCCTCGCCGAGCGTGCCCTCGACGTAGCCGTAGTCGGCCGGGTAGCGGGTCGAGGTGAAGAGCATCCGGTCGAGCCGCAGACGGCCGGTCTCGTGGTCGACCTCGTACTTGTTACGCGAGCCCTTCGGGATTTCGATAAGGACGTCGAACTCCAACGCTTCCTCCAAGGTAGGGACTGACAGAATCCAAGTGTCTCCTACGGGAGCGAGTGCTCAGGAAAGGGGCCGGTCGGTGCGAGCTGGGGTGGGGGCGGCAGGCCGTCGCAGGGGGACGGCCGCGGGACTGGCCGGAGCGGCACTGCTGGTCGCCGGGGCCGTGCTGACCCCGGGCGGTGCGTACGCGCAGCCCTCGCCGGCGCCCGGCCACAGCGCGGGGCGGGGCGAGGACGACGACGGCCAGGGGGGTCGCAGGGGCGACCACGGGAAGGCCGGGCCCCGGACCGGCGAGAGCCCGAGCGCCGGACCGGCCCGGCGGGCCGAACCGCCCGCCGGCTCCGCACCCGCCGGCTCCGCACCCGCCGGCTCCGCACCCGCCGGCTCCGCGCCCGCCGACGGCGGCAGTGCGCCGGTCGCCCGCCCGGTGCCCCCGGCGGGTGCCGTCCTGGCCGCCGCGGAGGACGGGCCGCAGGCCGCCGCCCCCACCGCCCAGGGCCTGCAGCAGGCGCTCGGTCCCGCCCTCGCGGACCGGAGCCTCGGCACCGTGACGATCGCCGTCGCGGACGCCGCCGACGGCCGCCTCCTCTACGGCTCGGGGGAGAACACCCCGGCCACCCCGGCCTCCACCACCAAGCTCGCCACCGCGGTCGCCGCGCTGTCCCTCCTGCCCGCGGACACCCGGCTCGCCACCCGGGTGGTCCGCGGCTCGACCCCGGGCACCGTCACCCTGGTCGGCGGCGGGGACCCGACGCTCACCGCGCTGCCCGCCGACCAGGTGCAGATCGGCGGACAGCCCGTCGACGCCGACACCGCCCCCGCCTCCCTGGAGGCGCTCGCCCGGCAGACCGCCACCGCCCTCAAGGCGGCCGGCACCACCACGGTCCAGCTGGACTACGACCTGTCGATGTACACGGGCAGCCCGCAGCACCGGAACCACGACGCGCAGAACATCGCGCTGGTCGTCCCGCTGATGGTGGACGAGGCCAAGGCCGACCCGAGGAGCCGGGAGGAGGCCCCGAACCGCGTCGCCGACCCGGCCGGCGCGGCCGCCGACGCCTTCGCCGCGATGCTCGCCGCCCAGGGCGTCACCGTCGAGGGCAAGGCCAGGCCCGCCACCGCCCCGGCGGCCGCCGACGCCCCCGTCCTCGGCAAGGTCGAGTCGCCGACCCTCGCCCGGCTGGTGGAGCGGCTGCTGACCACCTCGGACAACCAGCTCGCCGAGGCGATCGCCCGTCAGGTCGCGCTGGCCGCCCACCAGCCGGCCGGCTTCGAGGGCGCGGCGACCGCCGTCACCCGGCAGCTCGCCGCACTGGGCGTCCCGATGACCGGCGTGGTCCTCGACGACGGCAGCGGCCTGCACCCGGACGACCGGATCCCGCCCGCCGTCCTGGTCCGACTCCTCGCCCTGGCCGCCTCCGACCAGCACCCCGAGTTGCGCCCGGTCCTCACCGGCCTCCCGGTCGCCGGGTTCAGCGGCACCCTCGACAGGCGCTACGGCACCGGCTCCGGCGCCGCCGACGCGGCCGGGCTGATCCGCGCCAAGACCGGAACCCTCAGCGGCGTCAACACCCTGGCCGGCACTGTCGTGGACGCCGACGGCCGCCTCCTCCTCTTCGCCGTGATGACCCGCACCTCCGCCTCCGCCGACACCGCCCGCGCCGCCATGGACCGCATCGCCGCCCGCCTCGCCGCCTGCGGCTGCCACTGACCCGCCCGCGCCGGGGCGACCGTCCGGACCGGCCGCGCGACGCCGACCGCGCCCCGCCCCCGCCGGGCCGGCGGCCCGGGTTCGGCGGCCGGGTTCGGGGGCCGTGCGGGCGGGCAGGAGGGGTGGAGGGCGGGTGTCCGGGCCGTCGTTCGTACCCGTGGGCCGGTGCTTCCGGGCGGTGGTCGCGGATCCGGGGCCGGTGGCCGAGGTGTTGCCGGCAGGTGGCTGCCGTTGGTGGTGATGAGCACGTACGGTGAGGGCATGACGAGCGCGAGTGGCGGGGCTGACATGGTCGACTGGAATCTCGCGGTCGCTACCGCGACGAGGCTGGTGCGGCCGGGGCCGGAGGTGAGCCGGGCGGAGGCGGCGGCGGTGGTCGCCGAGCTGCGCCGGCACGCCCTGGAGGCGGAGGAGCACGTGCGGGCGTTCACCGGGATGCGGTCGAGCAGCCTGGCCGCGGCCGCCGCGACCCCCGTGCTGGTGGTGGACCGCCCCGGGTGGGTGCGGGCGAACGTGGCGGGCTTCCGGACGGTCGTCCAGCCGCTGGTGGAGAAGCTGCAGGCGCGGCGGGCGAACAGCGCGGCGGCGGGCGTGTTCGGTGCGGTGGGGGAGAAGGCCACCGGGATCGAGGTCGGGGCGCTGCTGGCGTTCCTGGCGACCAAGGTGCTGGGCCAGTACGAGACCTTCGCGCCGGCCGAGCCCTCGCTGGAGGCCCCGGACAGCCCGGCGGCGCTGTTCGACAAGCCGCGGCTGGGCCCGGAGGGCCCCGGTCCTGGCCGGCTGCTGCTGGTGGCGCCGAACATCGTCCACGTCGAGCGCGAACTGGACGTGGACCCGTCCGACTTCCGGCTCTGGGTGTGTCTGCACGAGGAGACGCACCGGACGCAGTTCACGGCGGTGCCCTGGCTGCGCGACCACATCCAGTCCGAGGTGCAGGCCTTCCTGGCCGAGACGGACGTCGACCCGGGCGCCCTGCTGGACCGGCTGCGCGAGGCGGCGGGTTCGCTCGGCGGGGCCCTGCCCGGGGCGGGCGGCCGGGAGGGCCGGGACGGCGCCTCGGCGAACCTGCTGGAGATCGTCCAGTCGCCCGCGCAGCGGGAGATCCTGGGGCGCCTGACGGCGGTGATGTCGCTGCTGGAGGGCCACGCGGACGTCGTGATGGACGGGGTCGGGCCGGCCGTGGTGCCGACGGTCGCGGAGATCCGGGAGAAGTTCCAGCAGCGCCGCGACCGGGGGGCGAACCGGCTGGACCTGATGCTGCGCCGGCTGCTGGGCATGGACGCCAAGCTGCGGCAGTACCAGGACGGCGCGGTGTTCGTCCGCGCGGTGGTGGAGCAGGTGGGCATGGAGGGGTTCAACCGGGTGTGGACCTCCCCGAACACCCTGCCGACCAAGGACGAGATCCACGACCCGGCGGCCTGGGTCGCCCGGGTCGCCCGCTGAGGAAGCCGACGAGGCGGGACCGCCGCTGGTCCGTGGCGGTCAAACCCGCTCGTACGAGTGGTCCAATCGGGCAGGCGGTGGGTGAAGATACGTTTCTCCATTCACCCGAACGTGGGACGGTGGTCGTACCGATGGCGCGGGTGGCGTAGCGGGTCGCCGCTTTCTGCCACCATCTGTGAGCGCCCGGTAACGCGGCGCTCATGTCGGCGCGCGGCCCCGGCCGCGCCCGCCGCAGTCCTGTCCCCTCCGCCGAGGAGTCGTCCGCCGTGGGCCCTCACCCCGCCGTAGCCGCGATACGCCTGGCCGTCCGCCGTACGCTCACCGACCTCGCCGCCGAGGCCGGTACCACCTTCACCGCGCCCGTGCGCGAGCCCCGCGAACGCCCGGCCGGTGCGCCGCTGGTGGGCGCCGCCGTCGGCACCACCCTGATCGGCAACGCCGCCCGTCACCCCTCCGGTCTGCCCCGCACCCCGGCCGCCCCCGGCTCGCCGCTGGTGCTGGTCGCGGTCAGCGGCGGCGCCGACTCGATGGCGCTGGCCATCGCCGCCGCCTTCGAAGCCCCCAAGATCGGCCTGCGGGTCGGCGCCGTCACCGTCGACCACGGCCTGCAGCCCGGCTCCGCCGACCGCGCCGCCCAGGTCGCCGAGCGGCTGCGGTCGCTCGGCCTGGACCCGGTCGAGGCGATCCCGGTGCAGGTCGGCCGCGACGGCGGGCCGGAGGCGGCCGCGCGGGACGCCCGCTACGCCGCCCTCGACGAGGCGGCCGAGCGCCACGGCGCGATCGCGGTGCTGCTCGGCCACACCCGGGACGACCAGGCCGAGACCGTCCTGCTGGGCCTCGCCCGCGGGTCGGGCGCCCGCTCGCTGGCCGGCATGCCGGCCCAGAAGGGCCGCTACCGCCGGCCGCTGCTGGAGCTGGACCGGGCGGCCACCCGGCAGGCCTGCTCCGCCCAGGCGATCCCGGTCTGGGACGACCCGCACAACTGTGATCCCGCCTACACCCGCTCGAGGGTGCGCCACGAGGTGCTGCCGGTGCTGGAGAAGCACCTGGGCGGCGGCGTGGTGGAGGCGCTGGCCCGCACCGCCCGGCTGTTCCGCGACGACGCCGACGCCCTCGACCAGTGGGCCTCCCTGGCCGAACGCGACCTCCGGACGGGCGAAGGCACCCTGGACGCCGTGAAGCTGGCCGAACTGCCGTCGGCCGTCCGGCGCCGGGTGCTGCGCCGGGCCGCGCTGCGCGCGGGCTGTCCGGCCGGGGACCTGTTCGCCCGGCACCTGGAGACGGTGGACCTGCTGGTCACCGGATGGCGGGGTCAGGGGCCGCTGCACCTACCCGGGGGAGTCGAGGCCACCCGCCGGTGTGGCACGCTGGTCTTTCGGCGGCAGGGCGACTGAGGGCGAGGCACGTCCCGGGGGAGCCGGCCGCCGGCCACACAGACCCCGAACGTTTGAGGACGTATCCCCGGTGGACCAGAACGACATGGGCGCTGACCTCGCAAAGGTGCTCATCAGCAAGGACGAGATCGACGCCAAGCTCCTGGAGCTGGCCGAGCGGATCGACCGGGACTACGCAGGCAAGGACCTGCTGATCGTCGGCGTCCTCAAGGGGGCCGTGATGGTCATGGCCGACCTCGCCCGCGCCCTGCACTCGCAGGTCACCATGGACTGGATGGCGGTCTCCTCGTACGGCATGGGCACCAAGTCCTCGGGCGTGGTGCGCATCCTGAAGGACCTGGACACCGACATCGCGGGCCGCGACGTCCTGATCGTCGAGGACATCATCGACTCCGGTCTGACGCTGTCCTGGCTGCTGGGCAACCTGGGGTCGCGCGGCCCGGCCTCGCTCGAGGTCTGCACCCTGCTGCGCAAGCCGGACGCCGCCAAGGTCGAGATCGACGTGAAGTACGTCGGCTTCGACATCCCGAACGAGTTCGTGGTCGGCTACGGGCTGGACTACGCGGAGAAGCTGCGTAACCTCCCCTTCATCGGGACCCTCGCCCCGCACGTCTACGGCGGCTGAGGCCCGTTCGGGCTACGGGCGGGAACAGTAGGTGGTTCCCGCCCGTTGGACCGGGGGGACAAAGAACGACGGCCGTGTCGCCGCGCTCCCGCCATGGGCGGGTCCGACTGCGGTACGGTCCAATAAACCGCTCTTCACATGAGCACCGACCCGGATGCGCCGAGGCCCCCCGCCTCCCGGCGCCGTTGAGTGGCAGGAGGGACGGGGCGGCAACGCCCCGCATGGATGGACGTCAAGCGATACTTCCGTGCGCCGATCATGTGGATCGTGCTGGCCGTCCTCGCCGTCATCGTACTGATGCAGGTCGTTTCGGACTCGAACGGCTACAAGACGGTGGACACCGGTCAGGTGGTCGCGGCGATCGACGCGCACAACGTCAAGTCGGCGCAGATCACCACCGGTGACTCGAACACGATCAAGATCCAGCTGAAGGACGGCGCCACGCTGTCCGCGGCCGGTACGGGCAAGGCCCCGTCCGGCACCAAGTTCCAGGCCTCGTACATCGGCGACCAGGGTGTCGCGATCGCCGACAAGCTCCAGGCCCAGATCAACGACAAGGACTCGAACACGCTCGCCGAGGGCTACACCGTCAGCCCGGAGAAGCAGAGCACCTTCGTCAGCCTGCTGCTGTCGATGCTGCCGATCGTGATCATCGTCCTGGTCTTCCTGTTCCTGATGAACCAGATGCAGGGCGGCGGCTCGCGCGTCATGCAGTTCGGCAAGTCCAAGGCCAAGCTGCTCACCAAGGACACCCCGAAGACCACCTTCGCCGACGTCGCGGGCGCCGACGAGGCGGTCGAGGAGCTCCACGAGATCAAGGAGTTCCTGCAGGAGCCGGCCAAGTTCCAGGCCGTCGGCGCCAAGATCCCCAAGGGCGTGCTGCTCTACGGCCCGCCCGGGACCGGCAAGACCCTGCTGGCGCGTGCCGTCGCGGGCGAGGCCGGGGTGCCGTTCTACTCGATCTCCGGCTCCGACTTCGTCGAGATGTTCGTCGGTGTCGGTGCCAGCCGGGTCCGCGACCTGTTCGAGCAGGCCAAGGCGAACGCCCCGGCGATCGTCTTCGTCGACGAGATCGACGCCGTCGGCCGGCACCGCGGCGCGGGCCTCGGCGGTGGCCACGACGAGCGCGAGCAGACCCTCAACCAGCTGCTGGTCGAGATGGACGGCTTCGACGTCAAGGGCGGCGTGATCCTGATCGCGGCGACCAACCGGCCCGACATCCTGGACCCGGCGCTGCTGCGCCCGGGCCGCTTCGACCGCCAGATCGCGGTGGAGCGCCCGGACCTCCAGGGCCGCCTGGACATCCTCAAGGTGCACCAGAAGGGCAAGCCGATCGCGCCCGACGTCGACCTGTCGGCCGTCGCCAAGCGCACCCCCGGCTTCACCGGCGCCGACCTCTCGAACGTGCTCAACGAGGCCGCGCTGCTGACCGCCCGCTCGGACAAGAAGCTGATCGACAACGGCATCCTGGACGAGGCGATCGACCGCGTCGTGGCCGGTCCGCAGAAGCGCACGCGGATCATGTCCGACAAGGAGAAGAAGATCACCGCGTACCACGAGGGCGGTCACGCCCTGGTCGCGGCGGCCTGCCAGTACAGCGACCCGGTGCACAAGATCACCATCCTGTCCCGCGGCCGGGCCCTCGGCTACACCATGGTGCTGCCGGACGAGGACAAGTACTCCACCACCCGCAACGAGATGCTCGACCAGCTGGCGTACATGCTGGGCGGGCGCGCGGCGGAGGAGCTGGTCTTCCACGACCCGACCACCGGCGCCTCGAACGACATCGAGAAGGCCACCGCCACCGCGCGGGCCATGGTCACCCAGTACGGCATGACCGAGCGCCTGGGTGCGATCAAGTTCGGCACCGACAACTCGGAGCCGTTCCTGGGCCGCGAGATGGGTCACCAGCGCGACTACTCGGAAGAGGTCGCCGCGCTGGTCGACGAAGAGGTGAAGAAGCTCATCGAGAGCGCGCACAACGAGGCCTGGGAGATCCTGGTCGAGAACCGCGACGTGCTCGACAACCTGGTTCTGGAACTCCTGGAGAAGGAGACCCTGAACAAGGAGCAGATCGCCGAGATCTTCGCCCCCGTGGTCAAGCGCCCGGCCCGGCCGGCCTGGACGGGTTCCACCCGTCGCACGCCGTCCACCCGGCCGCCGGTCCAGTCGCCGAAGGAGCTGGCGCTCACCAACGGCGCCGCCGCGACCGACACCGCTCCGGTGGACGTCGTGAAGCTCCCGCCGCTGCCGGCCGCCGAGCCGCCGACCGAGGGCTGACCGCCCGGAGCCGGGCCCGGTTCCCCGGGGGAATGGATGCCGCGTCACCAGGGTTTGTACCCTGGAGGCGCGGCATCCGTGCTGTTCAGCCAGAGTCTTCCCACACGTAAGCGAGGCCCGCATGATCGACCCGGTGACGCTCGACGGCCCTGTCGCCGTCGGCACCTTCGACCAGAAGCGGGCCGAGAACGCCATCCGCGAGCTGCTGCTCGCCGTGGGGGAGGACCCGGACCGCGAGGGCCTGCTGGAGACCCCGGCCCGGGTGGCGCGGGCCTACAAGGAGATATTCGCGGGCCTGTGGCAGGAGCCCGAGGACGTCCTGACCACCACCTTCGACCTCGGCCACGACGAGATGGTGCTGGTCAAGGACATCGAGCTGACCTCGGTCTGCGAGCACCACCTGGTGCCGTTCCGCGGGGTGGCGCACGTCGGGTACATCCCGTCCGCCAGCGGCAAGATCACCGGCCTGTCCAAGCTGGCCCGGCTGGTCGACGTCTACGCCCGCCGCCCGCAGGTGCAGGAGCGGCTGACCAGCCAGGTCGCCGACGCGCTGATGCGGATCCTGGAGCCGCGCGGGGCGATCGTCGTGGTCGAGTGCGAACACATGTGCATGTCGATGCGCGGCATCCGCAAGCCCGGCGCCAAGACCATCACCTCCTGCGTGCGCGGCCAGCTGCGCGACCCGGCGAGCCGGGCCGAGGCGATGAGCCTGATCATCGGCCGGTAGCCGGTAGCCGGTAGCCGGTAGCCGGTAGCCGGTAGCCGGTAGCCGGGCGGCCCGTGGGCGCGGCCGCCGGTGCGGCGGCTCAGAGCACCTCGTGCTCCGCGTGCGGCGGGGCCGGGGTGCCCAGCGCGTTGCGGCGCTCGGGCATCCGCAGGGTGACCATCCGGCGCCAGCCGAGGACGCGGTCGTACAGGTACAGCGCGTGCACCCCCAGGGTGACCAGGGCGAGCTGCCAGCGCGGCCAGCCCAGGATCCGCGCCATCCGGGCGGTGACCGCGAGACCGACGTCCCGGTGGGTGCGGATCTCGCCCCGGGCGGTGGCCTCCAGGGTGTGCCGGATGTACGGGCCGTGGCCCGCGTCCTTCAGCCGCAGCAGCTCCTCGTGGCAGTATGCGAGGTGGTTGTCCTCGTCGGCGGAGATCATCCGCATCGCCCGGCCGAGGTCCGGGTTGTCCCCGTACACCTTGACCAGCTGGCGCATCTGCTCGGCGGCGCGCTGCTCGGTGACCCGGCTGTGCGCGAGGTAGACGATGATCTCCCGGTCGCTCAGCGGGACGTCGCTCTTCAGCCGCTCGTGGGAGAGGCCGACGCCCTGGCGCTCCAGCAGCATGCAGTAGTCGGCCTCCTCAGGGACGGGCACCTTGGGCAGGCCGCGCTTGTTCAGCAGCTGGGCGAAGATCCGGCCGTGCTTGCGTTCGTCCGCGCCGTGCCGGGCGACCTTCGGCGCGAGGACCGGGTCCTGGGTGAGGGCGGTGATCCGCTCGTTCTCCCACCCGCCCTGGTCCTCGCCGCCGGCCGCGATGCTGCAGAACAGCTGGTACGCCTGGTCGTTCCGGTAGATCTCGTCGAAGAGCGAGCGGGTGCTCAGCACGGCGCCTCCTGCGCGCATCCGGGGCGGCGCCCGCCGGGTGTCCGGCGGGCGGCCGCGATACGTTCCCCCGAACCGCCGGACGGTCGGGCCGACCGGCGGGTAATCACCCGCACGCCTCAGCCGAGGTGGGTGCCCAGCCATTCGAGCGAGGCGGGCAGCTCCCGGGTCCAGCTGTCGAAGTTGTGGCCGCCGTCGTCCAGGTAGAGCGACTCGACCTTGAACTGCGGGTTGGCGGCGGCCGCCTGGGTGGCCTGGTCGACGAACTGGACGGTCTGCGGGTAGTCGCCCTCCTTGCGGGTGGAGACCACCAGCAGGTTCAGCGGCGGCACCGGGAGGTTCTGCAGCCGCCAGCCGAGGTCGTGCTGCTGGGTCAGCGCCTTGTCGCCGTTGAAGAGGTCGCCGCCGGTGTAGTTGTCCTGGCGCACCGCGAAGTCGCCGTGCAGGCCGGCGGCGTTGCCGTAGACGTTCGGGAAGCGCATCGCCAGCCGCATCGCGCAGCTGCCGCCGGTGGAGTAGCCGAACAGGCCCCAGGATCCGGCCGAGCGGCCGAGCCGGTAGGTGCTGTGCAGGGCCTGGGGCAGGTCCTTGACGAACCAGCTCTCCGTCTTCGGGCCGCCCGGGACGTCCACGCACTCGGTGTCCCGGGACGGGACCACCGCCGGGCGGGCCATCACCAGGACGGTCGGCGGCATCTTGCCGGAACGCTGCAGCTCGGCCGCCGTCTGCACCAGCGGCAGTTCCTTGAGCAGGTTCAGGGTGGTGCCCGGGTAGCCGGCCAGTGCCACCAGGACGGGGAAGCGGACCAGGGCGAACTTCGGGTCGAAGTACTCGGGCGGCAGGTAGACGAACATCTGGTCGGAGAAGCCGGTCTCCTTGCCGTTGACCCGCACCGACTCGACCTTGCCGACCTCCTCCGGCGCGCCCTTCGGCAGGTTGGTGACGGTCTCCAGCCCGCCCTCGGTGGTCGGCTGGATCAGGTCGTCGGAGACCGGGGTGCCGCCCTTGTGGTTCTCGTTGCTCGCCAGCGCGAGCTTGGCGCCGCCGGGACTGAGCAGGTCGTCCCAGGAGGTGTAGAACCCGAAGGAGTTGTTCACCGAGAGCGCCAGCACGGCGAGGATCGACACCTGAACGACGGTCAGCAGGCCGATCCGGCCGAGCACCGGCAGCGGGCGCTGCTTGGCCAGCCGGGGCCAGATCCACAGGGTGGTGACGAGAGCCGCGGCACCGAGTGCGAGCAGCGAGTTCACCAGCGCGTCGCTGGTCAGTTCCATGCCGTCGGCCTTCCGGTGGGACACTGTCGGAGCAGGCTTCATCGTCTGGCGGCCCGTCAGGCCGGGCCACCGCTGCTAGGCCGACCGGGCGCCCGGGTGGGCCGGGAGGGCGGGCGGAGACCGGGGGCAACCGGCACCCTAGAATGCGGCGTCCACCGTACGTAACGCGCACCGGAGGGCCCCGACCCGCCACGCGGCGGCGGGTCCCGGCTCCCACCCCCGGCTCAACCGCAGCGCATCCAGGGCACCCGGTTTACCTACCGTTTCCGGATCCTTGGTATGCGCATGGCCTGATGAAGGAATAGGCATGAAGGTCCATCACACGTGCTCCCCCGGAGTGACCGGACACCGCCCCGCAGCCTCTACCCTGAGCTTCCATGAGCGTTCCCGTGTCCGTTGAGCCGAGCCCCGAGCAGCCGCCGCGCCGTCGGCGTGGTCTGCAGACGCTGCGCAACCAGGCGGCCGCCGTCCCGAGGGCCTGGCTCCCGGGCGCGGTCGGCTACGCCTGCCTGCTGATCGGGCTGGTGGACATCGCCAGCGCGGTGTTCCCCAAGCTCCGGCACACCAAGATGCACACCTTCGCCGGGCAGCTGCCGGGCGGCACCACCAGCCTGGCCGCGGTCGGCACCCTGATGGTCGGCATCCTGCTGGTGCCGCTGGCCCACGCGCTGCGCCGCCGCAAGCGGCGGGCCTGGCGCGCGGTCTGCGTGCTGCTGCCGGTCGGCGCGGCGCTGCACATCGTGCGCTGGCACCAGGTCGGCCCGGCGGTCGTCTCGCTGGCGGTCTGGGTCGTGATGCTGCTGCACCAGCGCGAGTTCTACGCCAAGGCCGACCCGCGCACCCGCTGGCGCGCGCTGGTCAACCTGGTCGTGATGGGCACCCTCAGCGTGCTGCTCGGCCTGCTGATCGTGAGCACCCGGACCAAGTACGAGGTCGGCCACCCCGGCCTCACCGAGCGCCTGGAGCACGTCGGGTACGGGCTGTTCGGCTTCGAGGGCCCGATCCGCTACACCAACGTGCGGATGTCCGACCTGGTCGCCTACCTGCTCGGCGGCCTCGGGCTGCTGACCGCCTTCACCACCGCCTACCTGGCGCTGCGCCCCGGCAAGCCGAAGCCGGAGCTCAGCGCCGAGGACGAGGAGAAGGTCCGCGAGCTGCTCAAGCGCCACGGCGAACGCGACTCGCTCGGCTACTTCGCGCTGCGCCGCGACAAGAGCGTGCTGTTCTCGCCCACCGGCAAGGCCGCGATCTCCTACCGGGTGGTCTCCGGCGTGATGCTCGCCTCCGGGGACCCGGTGGGCGACGTCGAGGCCTGGCCGGGCGCGATCAAGGTGTTCATGGCCGAGGCCCGCGAGCACGCCTGGGTGCCGGCGGTGATGGGCTGCAGCGAGGTCGGCGGCGAGGTGTGGACCCGCGAGGCGGGCCTGGACGCACTGGAGCTGGGCGACGAGGCGATCGTCGACACCTCGACCTTCTCGCTGTCCGGCCGCGCCATGCGCAACGTCCGCCAGATGGTCAAGCGGATCGAGCGCAACGGCTACTCCTGCAAGGTGCGCCGGGTCTCCGAGCTCACCCCGGACGAGAAGTACCGGATCGCCGACGCCGCCGCCCGCTGGCGCGGCACCGACACCGAGCGCGGCTTCTCGATGGCCCTGGGCCGCTTCGGCGACCCGCTGGACGACGACTGCGTGGTGGTCACCGCGCACAAGGCGCCGGAGGAGGGCGAGGGCGGCGACGACCTGAAGGCCGTGCTGCACTTCGTGCCCTGGGGCCCGGACGGCATCTCGCTGGAGCTGATGCGCCGCGACCGCGCCGCCGACCCGGGCCTGAACGAGCTGCTGATCGTCGCGGCCCTCCAGGCGGTGCCCGACATGGGCGTGCGCCGGGTGTCGCTCAACTTCGCGATGTTCCGCTCGGCACTGGCCCGCGGTGAGCGGATCGGCGCCGGCCCGGTGCTGCGCGCCTGGCGCGGACTGCTGGTCTTCCTGTCCCGCTGGTTCCAGATCGAGTCGCTGTACAAGTTCAACGCCAAGTTCCAGCCGGAGTGGGAGCCGCGCTTCCTGGTCTTCCCGAACACCCGGGACCTGCCGCGGATCGGCTTCGCCGCGATGCAGGCGGAGGCCTTCATCACCCTGGGCATGCCGCGCTTCGGCCGCAAGCGCCAGCGCGAGGGCCTGATGCCCGTCCCGTCGAGCCGCGAGGTGACCGAGGCCGCCTGAGGCCGCTCGGCACCGCCCGGGGCCCCCGCCGAGAACGCTCGGCGGGGGCCCCGTTCGATAATGGGGAGCATGAGCGATGCGCCGTCCTTCCCGTTGCCGCCCGGTCTGCCGCGGCTCGGCCGCTGTGCCGTGATGGGCGTGGTCAACGTCACGCCCGACTCCTTCTCGGACGGCGGGCTCTGGTTCGACCCCGCGAAGGCGATCGCGCACGGACTCGCGCTGCGCGCCCGCGGCGCGGACCTGGTGGACGTCGGCGGCGAGTCGACTAGGCCCGGCTCGCAGCGGGTGCCCGAGGAGGAGGAGCTGCGCCGGGTGCTGCCCGTGGTGCGCGAGCTCTCCGCCGCCGGGGTGGTGGTGTCCGTCGACACCATGCGGGCCTCGGTCGCCGAGCGGGCCGTCGAGGCCGGCGCGGCGATCGTCAACGACGTCTCCGGCGGCCTCGCCGACCCGGCGATGGGCCGGGTGGTCGCCGGGACCGGCGTGCCCTTCGTGGTGATGCACTGGCGCGGGCAGTCCGCCGACATGGACCGGCTCGCCGTCTACGACGACGTGGTGCGGGACGTGGTCGCCGAGCTGACCGACCGGATCGACGCGCTGCTGGCCGCCGGGGTCAAGGAGGACCAGCTGATCCTCGACCCGGGGCTCGGCTTCGCCAAGACCCCCGAGCACAACTGGGCGCTGCTCGGCCGGCTGGACGCGCTCACCGCGCTCGGCCGTCCCGTGCTCGTCGCCGCTTCGCGCAAGCGGTTCCTGGGTACGCTGCTCGCCGACCCGGAAACCGGGGAGCTGCGCCCGGCCCGTGAGCGGGACGACGCGACCGCCGCGGTCTCGGTGCTGTCCGCCCAGGCCGGAGCCTGGGCGGTGCGGGTGCACGACGTGTCGGGTACGGCGGACGCCGTCCGCGTGGTCGCGGCCTGGCAGCGCGCGGCGCGGCTGGGGTGAGGGAGGGTCTGTGACAGGTGACGGCAGGTTGAGCGGCGGTACGGCCGGAAAGGCCCACGAGGTGGACCTGGAGGCGGTGCTCGCGGCGAACCGGGCGTTCTACGAGGCGCTGGAGCGGGGGGACGTCGAGGCGGTCGAGGAGGCCTGGCTGGGGCCCGAGCACGCCGACGACAAGGGCGGCGTGGTGTGCGTGCACCCCGGCTGGCCGGTGCTGCGCGGGCGGGCGCAGGTGACCCGCTCCTACATGTTGATCATGATGAACACGGAGTACATCCAGTTCTTCCTGACCGATGTCGAGGCCGAGGTCCACGGCGATGTGGCCCTTGTCACGTGCACCGAGAACATCCTCTCCGGCGGTGAGGCGGAGGAGGAGGGGGAACTCGGTCCGCTGGTCGGCGGAAAGGTCGTCTCCAGCAATCTGTTCCGCCGTACCCCG
Source organism: Kitasatospora sp. NPDC001539 (assembly GCF_040298565.1). NCBI lineage: Bacteria > Bacillati > Actinomycetota > Actinomycetes > Kitasatosporales > Streptomycetaceae > Kitasatospora > Kitasatospora sp. NPDC001539. Next base: position 55,816 of record NZ_JBEPAK010000009.1, read on the forward strand.
GCCGGGTGGAAGCTCTGGTCGCACCACGGTTCACCCGTTCTGACCAGCGGCGACGAGGACGACGAGGAATGACGGCGGCGGTCGCGCGATAGCGGCGCCGAACCGTCACCGGGGAATTCCCGAGTGGGCGTCCGACGTTCACGTCAATCGCCGGATCGGCGTGCGTGGCGACGGTTCGTGCCGGGTAGGACGGTCAGGCGTTGTCCGCGCTCGCGGGTAGATTCGAAACGGAGTGGCGGGCGTGCTGCCCGCCTTCGCCCTGCCCGTCCGTGCCTTCCAGGGCGGGGCCCGTCCGACTGGGAGCAGTGATTCGTTTGCTGGACCGCGTCACCCTGCGGGGGCTGCGAGCCCGGGGCCACCACGGCGTCTTCGAGCGCGAGCGCGTCGAGGGCCAGACCTTCGTGGTCGACCTCGTGCTGTACCTGGACACCCGCCCCGCCGCGTCCGGAGACGACCTCACCCGCACCGCGCACTACGGCATCGTGGCCGAGGAGGTCACCGCGATCATCGCCGGGGAGCCGGTCGACCTGATCGAGACCCTGGCCCAGCGCATCGCCGACCAGTGCCTGAAGCACGACGCGGTCGAGGAGGTCGAGGTCACCGTGCACAAGCCGGACGCCCCGATCACCGTGCCGTTCGACGACGTGACCGTGACCATCCACCGGGGCCGCACATGACCCCCACCGCGTGCCCGGTATCCGATGCAGAGGGATTTCTTCGATGAGCAGCAGTGACCCGACCGCCGAGCCGAACGCGTTCGACCTGGAGAGCCGGGTGGACTCCGCCGACACCACGCTGCACGGCCAGCGCTGCGCGGTGATCGCGCTGGGCAGCAACCTGGGCAACCGGCTGGAGACCCTGCAGGGTGCCGTCGACGCGCTCGCCGACACCCCGGGGCTGAAGATCAAGGCCGTCTCGGCGGTCTACGAGACCGAGGCCGTCGGCGGCCCGGAGGAACAGCCCAACTACTACAACGCGGTCGTCGTGCTGCGCACCTCGCTGCCGCCGCGGGACCTGCTGGAGCGCGGCAACGCGATCGAGGACGCCTTCGGCCGGGTCCGGGAGGTCCGCTGGGGCCCCCGCACCCTGGACGTCGACATCCTGGCCTACGAGGGCGTGGTCAGTGACGACCCGCAGCTGGTGCTGCCGCACCCGCGCTCGCACGAGCGGGTCTTCGTGCTCGCCCCGTGGCTGGACGCCCAGCCCGAGGCCGAGGTGCCCGGGCACGGGCAGGTCGCCGCGCTCCTGGAGGCGCTCGGCGGCCCGGAGGCGCAGGGCGTGCGGCGGCGCAAGGACATCCGGCTGACGCTGCCGGAGTAGCCCCGGGACCGGCCCGCCGCCGGTCGGCCGGGCGGGCCGGGGAACTCGGCCGGGGGCCCCGGCCGTACGAGTAGATGTCCGTCCGGCCGCGCCCGGTACGGTGGCCTGACGCCTCCGCGCCGGCCCCCGGCCGGTCGGCCGGCTCTGGTACCCCGGGAAGGACCTGCTCCGAGTGAAGCTGCTTCGCCTCCGCCTGTTGATCGGCATCACCGCCGCGACGACGGCGCTGTCCTGGGCCGGCTCCAAGCTGTGGGCCTCCCTGGACACGCTGCCGGCCGTGCCGGCCGCGGCGCCGGTGGTGCTGGCGGCGGTGGCGGTGATCCTGCTGGCGACCACGATCTCGCTGCGGTCCCGGCTGAAGGCGGTGCGCGAGCGGCAGCCCGGCGCGAAGCGGGTCGACCCGCTGCTGGCGGCCCGCGCGGTGGTGCTGGGGCAGGCCAGCGCGCTGGTGTCCTCGGTGGTCACCGGGATCTACGCGGGGGCCGGGATCTACCTGCTCGGGGAGCTGGACGTGGCGGCCCGCAAGGACCAGGCGGTCACCGCCGGGCTGGCCGTGCTGGCGGGGGCCGCGGTGATCGCGGCGGCGCTCTGGCTCCAGCACGTGTGCAAGCTGCCGGAGAACCACGACGACCCGAGCGGTCCGGCGGCCTCGCACCGCTGAGGCGGGCGGCGGGCGGCGAGCCGCCGGGTCGGTCGCCGGTAGTGGCGTCGGTCGCCGGTCGCGGCGGCGGGCGTCGGGCTGGTCGCCGGGAGGTCAGCGGGCCGCACTGCCGCGAGCGCGCTGAGCAGCCCCCTTGTCGTGATCTTGAGTGAAAAGCCGGGCACGTGCGGTAAAAACGGCACCCTGTCAAGGGCGGAAGAGGACCCTGGGCTGACACGGCCCCAATTCGCACGCTAGTTTCTTGGCATGTCTCGCGGACGCCACCGTCATTCCTCCGTCCTCAGCCGGGTCGTTCCCCCCACCGCCGCCGGCGTACTGCTGGTCGCCGCACTGGCCGCTCTGCTGTTCAGTCAGGACACCGTCCTGGTGCGCTCGGTGGGCATCGCGGCGCTGATCGCGGTGCTCGGATTCGCCCTGCTGCTGCGCCAACGGGACAAGGCGGCCCGGGCCGCCGCCGAGCTGTCCGCCGCGCAGCGGCTGCGGGCCGAGGAGCGCTTCGAGGAGCAACTGGCCGAGGCCGAGTACGCGGCCGAGGTCGCCGAGGAGCGGGCCACCCGGTTCGGGCGGCGGCTGACGGCGGAGAAGTCGCGGCTGGCGAAGGCCGAGACCGAGATCGCCCGGCTGCTGCGGGAGCGGGCCGTGACCGTGGCCGAGCAGGCGCTCAAGGAGGCCGAGGCGGCCCAGCGGGCGCTCGCCGCGAGCCGTCCCAAGTACCCGGCCAGCCCGGCCGCGTTCGTCCGCGCGGCCTCGGTGCTGCGGCTGCTCGAGCGGCGGGCCGCGGAGCAGGAGGCGCGGCGGGCGCGTACGGCCGGTGCGGAGGTCGCGCTGCGGGCGTCCGCGACGGTGTCGCAGACCGGCCCGGGCGCCGCCGCGGCTCCCGGGGCCCAGGCCGGGCCGGCGGCTCCGGCGGCTCCGGTGGCTTCGGTGGGCGCGGCGGGTGCGGCGGCCAAGCCGGTGTCCGTGCCCGCTCCGATCGCGCCCTCGGTGCCGACCCCGGCGCAGGCGCCTACGGCCCAGTCCTCGGCGGTCCAGTCCTCGGCGATCCAGTCCTCGGGGGTGCAGTCCTCGGCGGTCCAGGCTTCGGCGCGGCCGACCGCGGTGCAGCCGACGCCGCTGCGTCCGGCGCTGACCGCGACGGTCGGCCAGCTCGGCGGCACGCCGAGCGTCCCGGCCGTGGCACCGGTGCCGGTCGAGCGGCAGCGGCCGCGCCCGGCGCAGTCCGGCCAGGCGCGCGGACAGGGCTTCAGCTTCTTCGGCCGCGGCTCGGGCGCGCCGGTACGGGCGGTCGCTCCGGCGCCGGCGGTGGACAGCATCGCCGAGCTGGAGGACCGCACCGACCTGGCGGACGTGGTGGGTGACGAGGCGGTCGCCGCCAAGGCGAAGGCCGAGGCGCAGCAGGCCCGGCCCGCCCAGGCCGCGCCGGCGGCCGACGGGCCGGAGCAGGCCGAGCCGACCGTGGTGGACCTGACGCCGGAGGACGAGACCGAGCTGATCGAGCTGCCGCACCTGCGCGCCTCGCGCTGAGCAGGGGCGGAAAGGCCCGCGGCGCGGGACGTCGGACCGTCCGACGTCCCGCGCCGCGGGCTTCGAGCGGTCGGCCGGACCGCCCGGGGGTGCGTCAGAGCTGGACGCCGAAGTCCTGGGCGATGCCGGCCAGGCCGGAGGCGTAGCCCTGGCCGACGGCGCGGAACTTCCACTCGCCGCCGTTGCGGTAGAGCTCGCCGAAGATCATCGCGGTCTCGGTGGCGGCGTCCTCGGAGAGGTCGTAGCGGGCGATCTCGGCGCCGCCGGCGGCGTTCACCACGCGGATGTAGGCGTTGCGCACCTGGCCGAAGTTCTGGCCGCGGGCGACGCCGTCGTAGATGGTGACCGGGAAGGTGATCTTGGCGGCCTCGGCGGGCAGGCCGGCCAGGTTGACGTTGATCGTCTCGTCGTCCCCCGCGCCCTCGCCGGTGCGGTTGTCACCGGTGTGGACGACGGTGGCGTCCGGGGTGCTGGTGTTGTTGAAGAAGACGAAGTGCGCGTTGGACAGCACCTTGCCGTCCGCGTTCAGGACGATCGCGCTGGCGTCGAGGTCGAACTCGGCGCCGGTCGTGGTGCGGACGTCCCAGCCCAGGCCGACGCTCACCGCGGACAGGCCGGGGGCCTCCTTGGTCAGCGAGACGTTGCCACCCTTGGAGAGGCTCACTGGCATGGCGATTGCAGTCCCTTCGATCGCTTTTCCCGGGACAACGCAATCCCCGGGGTGCTTGGTTCCACCGGGTCCGTGAATTCTCGGCGGGTGCCAAACGCGGACAAAGGAAAATCAAAAGGCTGACCAACCGGGCGATCCGTCGCCGGGTCAGATCCGCGGGAACCGGCCCTGCAGCGACCAGATGTTCGGGTTGTCGGCCAGGTCGGGGTGCATGTCGAACAGGTCGGCGAGGGTGTCCTGGAGGAAGTCCCGGGCCTCCCGGCGCAGCTCGCTGTGGCGCACCACGGCGGGCGGCTCGTCCCGCAGCCAGGTGGCGGTGATCTCCACCCAGTTGAAGCGGCGGGCGAAGCGCAGCAACTCGGTGTTCTGGGTGAAGTCGAGGTCGGCGGTCTGCACCCGGGCGGCGCGGGAGCCGTCCGGGTCGCGGTCGAGCTGCTCGACGATGTCGCACAGCGCCCAGGCGAAGTCCAGCACGGGCACCCAGCCCCAGCGGGTGGAGAGCTCGGCGCCCTCGGCGTCCAGGTAGACGTCGCCGCAGAACAGGTCGTACCGCAGGGAGCGCACGGGGGCGGTGCGGTAGTCGGTCTGCGGGGGGTCGGGGAAGCGGTTGGAGAGGGAGTAGCCGAGCTCGATCACGTAGGCCATTGTCGGGGTTCGCGGTGGGTGCGGATAACCGGGTGACCGGGCGGGGCGGGCGCGGGATGATGGGCGCATGCCCGAGCCCATCCGCGTACGGGGGTCGGTGGTCGTCCCCGACGCCGAGCTCGTCTGGCGCTTCTCGCGTTCCTCCGGCCCCGGTGGCCAGCACGTCAACACCTCCGACTCCAAGGTCGAGCTGCGCTTCGACCTGGCGGTCTCCAGGGCGCTGCCCGAGGTGTGGCGCCAGCGTGCCCTGGAGCGGCTCGCGCACCGGCTGGTGGACGGCCGGGTGCTGGTGGTGCAGGCCTCCGAGTACCGCTCGCAGTGGCGCAACCGGGAGGCGGCCGCGGCCCGCCTGGCGGCGCTGCTGACCGAGGCCTGCGCGCCGCCGCCGAAGGCCCGGCGGGCGACCCGCCCGAGCCGGGGGATGGTCCAGCGGCGGCTGGAGAACAAGCGGCACCGCTCCGAACTGAAGCAGGGGCGGCGGGCGCCGCGGCAGGACCAGTAGGCCTGTCCGGCCGAGAGCCGGATCGGTGATCCGCTCGGGGAGCGGCTCGGGGACCGGCTCGGGGCCGGCTCAGCCGAGACTGCGGTAGCCGCCGCGGAAGTAGAGCAGCGGGCGGCCGCCGGGTTCGGGGACGAGGGCTTCGAGGACGCGGCCGATCAGCAGCGTGTGGTCGCCCGCGGATATCCGCTGTTCGGTGCGGCACTCGACGGTGGCCAGCGCGCCCTCGATCAGGGGGGCGCCGCTCTGCGGGCCGCGGTGGTGCGGGGTGTCCGCGAACAGCAGCCGGTCGCTGAGCCGGCCCTTCATGGCGAAGCGCGAGCCGAGCGTCTTCTGCCCCTCCGCCAGCACCGAGACCGCCCAGGTGTCGGCCCGGGCGAGCACCTCGTCCATCCGGGAGTCCTCGCGGACCGAGATCAGCACCAGCGGCGGCTCCAGCGACACGGAGAGGAAGGACGTCGCGGTCATGCCGACGTCCTCCCCGTCCTCCGGGTCGTTGACGGTCACCAGGCTCACGCCGGCGGCGAGCTGGGAGAGTGCTGCCCGGAACTCGTCGGGCGTGGCGTGGGGAGCAGCTTCGGGCTGCGAGGACGGGTACACGTACCGCACGGTAGCTGGCGGCCGCGGGAAACGGCATCGGACCGTGGTCGTAGGACCACCGGCGCGGGCCTGCCGGGCCGTGGGCGGGCTCACTCCCAGGGGTGATGCCGGGGGACCGGTGGGCGTACCGGGCTCCAGTGCGGGGCCGACCCGGCCGACCACCGGAAATGTACCGATAACGCCTTTTGTCCCGCTATGGGGGAATGAACTGATTAAGGGCGCATTAGTGCCGTGTGATTTAAGTCACAAGTGACGTCCTATTGCTGACCGAGCGTGCCGAACGCTGTGCTCCCTGTGATTCAGTTCTTCTGGCAATCGGACGATAACCAATCAAGAACTATCCGAAGCAGCCGGGGAGCCCCCGCATGGAAGCCGAGTCGGAGCCGTACGTCCGTCTCGCGACCCTCCGCACCTTGCACCGGGTCGTGGCGGACCTCAACGCTGCCCGCAGCCTGGCGGGCACGCTGCAGGCCGTCGTCGAGGGCGCGGTGCACGGACTCGGCTTCGACGCCGCCGCGGTGAGCCTCGTCCGGCCGGACGGCGACCTCGTGGTGGCGGCCGTCTGGGAGCTGGAGGAGAGCCCGATGGGCGGGCCCTCGGTGCTGCTCGGGCAGGTCGGATCGCGCGAGTCCTGGGACCGGCTGCTCGGCGTGAGCGACCACTGGGGCACCCTGCGCTTCCTGCCGTACGACCGCGGCTGGGCCGTCGCCAGCGACATCCCGCGCTGGATCGGGGACGGCCCGCTGCCCGTCTACGCCAACGACTGGCACCCCGCCGACGGCTTGCTCGCCCCGATGTACAGCGCCGGCGGCGACCTGCTCGGCGTCCTCTCGGTGGACCGCCCGCGCAGCGGCAAGCGGCCCGGGGCGTGGACCCGCGAGGCGCTGGAGATGTTCTCGCTCCAGGCCTCCATCGCGATCGGCAACGCCCGGCTGCGGGCCGAGATGCAGCGCGCGCTGGCCCGGCTGGAGAAGGAGCAGCAGGCGCTGCGGGCCAGCGAGGAGAGCTTCCGCCAGGCCTTCGAGTACGCGCCCAGCGGGATGGCCATCACCGAACTGCACGGCGCCGGGCGCGGCCAGCTGACCAGGGTCAACGACGCGCTCTGTCGACTGCTCGGCCGCCCCCGCGCCGTCCTGCGCCAGCAGAGCTTCGCCGACCTCGTCCACCCGGACGACCGGGCGCTGCTGGAACGCACCAGCGCCGAGAGCGGCCGGGCGGAACTGCGGCTGTCCCGGCGGGACGGCGGCTACCAGTGGGTCTGCCTGCGCAACTCGATCGTGGCGGACGCGGCCGAGGGCCCGAGCTTCCTGCTCACCCACGTCGAGGACATCGAGGACCGCAAGCGCCACGAGCTCCAGCTCGCCCACCGGGCCAGCCACGACGCCCTGACCGGCCTGCCCAACGGTGCCGAGCTCAAGGCCCGGCTGGGCCGCCGGCTCTGCTCCGAGCCGCAGCCGGTCGCCCCGGTCGGTCCCGCCGGGTCCGGCGAGGCCGGCTACCCGTCCCCGTACGGCTACCCGGCCGACTCGTACAGCGCGCACGCGGCGTACGACGGCCTGGAGGGGGTGGACCCGTACGCCGGGCCGGCGCACGGCTACCAGCCGGCCGAGGGCGGCGGTCTGCTGCCCGGGCTGGGCCCCGGTTACGGGGAGCACGTGCACGCCGTGGTCCCGGCCGAGTACGGGCCGACCGGCGACGCCTGGTCGGCCGCGTTCCGCTCCGGCCCGGTGGCCCCGGTGGAGAAGGGGCTCGCGGTGCTCTTCTGCGACCTGGACGGCTTCAAGTCGATCAACGACCGGTTCGGGCACAACGCCGGCGACGCGGTGCTGGTCGAGGTGGCCCGGCGGCTGAGCGGGGCGGTCCGGGACGGTGACACGGTCGCCCGGCTGGGCGGCGACGAGTTCGTGGTGCTGGCCGACGGCATCGGCCGCGAGGAGGCCAAGGACCTCGCGCACCGGCTGCGCAACGCGATCATCCCGCCGATGCGGATCGACGGACGGGCGATGCGCGTGGGCGTGAGCCTGGGGATCGGCTGGGCCGGCTGCGGGATGAGCATCGAGGAGGTGCTGCACACCGCCGACGAACGGATGTACGACGAGAAGCGGGCCCGGGGCGGGGCGGTGCGCGGGGCGCGCGGGGAGCGCTCGCACCGGCGGGCGGGCTGACGCAGGGCCGCGGGCGCCGGTCGGGGCCGGTCGGATCAGCCGGAGGCCGGACGGATGAGTCGGAGGCCGACCAGAGCGGTCGGAGCAGGTCGGACCGCTCGGGGCGGGTCGGACCGCCGGATCGATCGGGTGCCGAGCATCCTGCGCGGCGCAGGTTACCGGAGAGTTGTCAAGGCCTCTTTTCCGGCTGTCCGCTACGGCAGGTAGGGTTCCGCGTACGACAGCGTCCATGATCTGCGCCGCCCGCAGCCCGGCGGCGCGCAACGGATGGGGGAGCAGACCACCGTGACGACCGCCGGCGACAACGGAGTGTCCGAGGGCCAGGGGGGCGGTGCCCCGCAGGACGACGACCCGTTCGGCTACCTCTACCGCCCGGCCGACGGCTCCACCGGCCAGCCGGCCGAGCCGCAGCAAGGGGTCCCCCGGACGTCGTACAACCGGCCGATGGAGGTCGGGCGTGCGCAGTACGGCCAGCCCTACCAACAGGCGGCGCCGCCGATGGCCCAGCAGCAGCCCCCGTACGGCCAGCCCGGGATGCCCCCGCAGGGCGGCCCGTACGGCCGGCCGGGCGTGCCGCCGCAGCACGGCCAGCACACCCAGCAGGCACCGCAGGCCCGCTACGCCGAGCACTCCCGGCCGCAGCCGGGTGAGGAGCGCCCGAGCAGCGGTCGGAGCAAGGGCGCGGTGATCGGCGCGGTCGCCGTGGTCGCGGCGATCGCCATCGGGGCGGGGATCGCGCTCTCCACGGGCGACCCGGACGGCGACAAGACCGCCAAGGGCGGCACCACGACCTCCGCCCCGCCGGCCCCCAGCACCCCGGCGAGCACCGCCACCACCGGCACGTCCTCGCCCTCGGCGAGTGCCTCCACCGGCCCGTCCACCGTGGACGCGGGCCAGTTGCAGGCGCAGAACGCGCCCTCCGGCAACACCGTCAAGGGCGCCAAGTCCGCCGACGGCAGCTACCTGACGCTCCAGCAGGGCGGCTCGGTGACGTGGACGGGCGACGTCCCGGCGGCCGGGACGTACAAGCTGACGGTGCACTACAACAACGCCGGCGCGGACGTGAAGGGCGCGGCGGCGGTGAACGGCAAGGACTGGCCGAGCGGGCTGACCTTCCGGAACTACTCGCCGGGCAAGGACCCGGCCACGTCCTGGTACACCACCTGGATACTGCCGCAGTTCCAGGCGGGGTCGAACTCCGTCACCCTCACCGTGCCCTCGGGGCCGATCCTGATCGACCAGATCACGGTGGACCCGAGCAGCTGAGCCCGGTGCGCGACGCGACGCGGCCGCCCGTCCCCTGCGGGGGAGGGCGGCCGTCGTCGTCTTCTCAGGCGGATTCGGTGGTGGTGGTGAAGCGGTCGCCGCCGCGGACCCACCGGCCGCGGCGCATGACGGCGAGCAGGTCGTAGCTGGTGGAGTCGAGCACGACGAGGTCGGCGAGCTTGCCGGTCTCCAGGGAGCCGATCGAGTCGGTGAGGCCGAGCAGTCGGGCCGGGGTGGTGGAGAGCGACTCGACGGCCTGGTGGAGGGTCAGGTCGTTGACGGTGACGGCGCGTTTGAAGGCGACGTCCAGGGTGAGGGTGGAGCCGGCGATCGAGCCGCCCTCGACGAGCCGGGCGACGCCGTTCTTGACCTCGACCTGGAGGGGGCCGAGGGGGTAGAGGCCGTCGCCCATGCCGGCGGCGCCCATGGCGTCGGTGATCAGGGCGACCCGGGAGGGGCCGGCGGTGCGGTAGGCGAGGTCGAGGACGGAGGGGTGCAGGTGCACGCCGTCGTTGATCAGTTCGACGGTGACCCGTTCGTCCTGCAGGAGGGCGACGATCGGTCCGGGGGCGCGGTGGGCGATGGCGGGCATGGCGTTGAACAGGTGGGTGGCGACGGTGGCGCCGGCGTCGATGGCTTCGAGGGTGGCGGTGTAGTCGGCGTCGGTGTGGCCGACGGCGGCGATGACGCCGAGGTCGGTGAGCATGCGCACGGAGTCGAGGCCGCCGGGGAGTTCGGGGGCGAGGGTGACCATGGCGGCGTGGCCGCGGGCGGCGTCGACGAGTTTG
>NZ_JBEPAK010000010.1:0-65212 GCF_040298565.1 Kitasatospora sp. NPDC001539
GACCCTGATCAACTCGATTCCGTCCGCCGTACGCAGTGACTCCATGAGGCGGAGTAGGTCAGACTGGGACAAGGCCATCGCGCACCTCTCACTCAACGAGCATGCCTACTCGGAGAGTTGCGCGATGGCTGCCTTATGACCAGGGGTTACGCCAAGATCTCTGCTACACCACTCCACGGGACGCCATCGCGCCAGGGCGAACGAAGCACCCACCAAGGTGTGACGAAATCCTCGGGCTGCCCCTCTGCGACACCTCGCCGGCCGTCTTCTGCCGCAGCCGGGCAGGCGAGCAGGACGTGCGTGCTTGAGGAATGCCGGGGTCGGACGTCATCCGCTCTGCTGTTCCGGGGTGCCTGCGGTGGACGGGGCGCGCGGTGGTGATATCCCCGAACTGATGGACATCCGGGCCCCGGACGCCCGGAGTGACCGCCCGGTCACGCCTTCGTGGTCCGGCCGAGTTAACCTGTGGCGGTGGGGACTTGGGGATGGGCCGCAGTGGTTCCGGACGGAGATGCACCCAATGGCTTCAGGGTGACCTTCAATGCTCGGCTCTTCGGCACCGAGGCCGAGGCCAGGAAGCATCTGCAAGAGCATCTCGATGCGCGCGCGGACGGGGACGGCGGGATCAAGGTCGCGGCCGAGCGGCTTCAGGCCGTCTACTTCTCGCTGCACACCCACACGCACGCCCCGGACGGTCGAGGCTGGCACGTCCTGGCCGCGGACAAGGAACTGTGCCGACTCGTCGTCGACCGCGGCGGCGTCGTGCGCCGCGTCCGCTTTCGGCGGCCCGGCTGGTCCGCCTTCGCCTCCCAATCGGCTGACGTGCCGCCCGGATCGCCCGGATCGCCGGTGAGCGGCGGCTCGGCCGGCACTGCAAGACCCTCGCCATTCCGCTGGTCGCCGCCCCCGGTCAGCAGGTCTCCGGGAACCGGGTCTACGAGTTCGAGCACGGCCTTGTTCGGCACGACCAGGGGGTCGCTCCGCTGGCGCTGCGTTGGGACGAGACGACAGAGCTGTTCCGGGACGTCACCGTCACGCGCCACCCGCAGCTGAAACGCGAGTCGATGTCCTTCTCGTACACCCTGATCGGATCGAACGGCGCGAAAATACCGATCATCGGCTCCTGCGACGAGCATGCGGAAGGTACCAATTCGCCAGCCCGCCAGTACGCCCTCCTCGGCAGGCGGGCCGAAGAACAGGTCACCCGCGCCCTGATCTCCAGCGCGCGAGCAGCGCTGGACGACGGACAGTCCCTGACCTTCGGGAAGTTCACCATCAGCGAGGCCGGGATCCGGGGAAAGCGGGGCCTCATCCCCTGGAGTGAGGCCACGGTGTCGACCAAAGGCGGCCGCGTAACCGTCAGCAGAACCGGCAAGCTCTTCTCGGCCGCTTCCGAACGAGTAGCCGACATCCCCAACGTATCGCTGTTACTCACGATCGTTGACGCGTACCGGCGAGGCGCCGACGCGCCGAGCAGCGGCGGGTAGGCCGGCTCGGTCAGAGCGGGGACCGGCGCCCGGCGGGAGGCGTATCGGTCGGCCTGCACCGAGAGCGGTGTTGCCCAGACCACGGTGGTTCTGTGGCGTGCCTCGCGGCGCAGCCGCGGCAGCGCACGCGGTGTTGGGCCAACGGGCGGCCGCCCGACTGGGGCACAGGCGTCAGCCGGGGAGAACCGCATTCCGTTGTCTCGCAAGACCTGGACAGGCCCATTCGCGAATGCGTGCGAGTTAGGAAGCACCCTTGCGCAATGACGCGATGAGACGGTCGAGATCCCCACGCGCCGTGTAAGTACGGATCGGGTCAATGTAGTCGCGTGACTCGATGATCTGACCGTCCCGGACACGCATGACGAAGACGCAGGGCACCTTGGCCACGGAGCCCTCCGGCAACGTGAACTCATAGGCGAACTCGGCGACGATCACTTCAGGATCGGTGGTCTCGTGAACGATGACATCGACGACACGCCTCTTCGGCAGGGACTCCCGAACTTCTGGCGGCACCGTGAAGTGCTCCTGGAGCGCACGCCGAGTCGTCAACGGCTCGGACTCCGGCGTCGCCATCGGATGCCGGACATCGGTGACCTCGCCGTACAGGTCAGCCAGCTCGTTCAAGTTCCCGTCGGCGACCCCATGAACGAGGTGGAGAAACACCTCGCGCGGACTCATACTCACACGACCTCCCCAAGTAGTACGCGCAGCCAGCTGTTGATCATTATTGCCTGGCTTGCGTCGGTCTCGCAGGGGTTTCGATCAGAAGCGTCCCATCCACCTCACCGACGGTCCCCCAACCGTCGCCCGGGCCGCGGGAACGGAATGCAGGCCGGTACGTCTCACCTCAGAAGTGACCCTTCGACAACAACGGCCCGGATCCTCGACAAGCTCTATCGCTGCAGCGTAAGAGAATTGCCCGCGTCTCTGATCAAACGCTAGATGGCATCCCTCGTGAAAGCCTGAGGCCCCACCTGGTGGGACGACCTAGGGTCACAAGCTACGGGAGCCACGAGGTGAGCGGGTCATGGCATTGCGACACGTCCGGCTGCTCCGCGCACTTCTGGAAGGCGCGTTCCGCAGGCAGTCGGGACAACGCGAGCATGACGAGAGGCGCCGCCGCGACAATCAGCACCGTGCCCACCACGACGATCCTCATGGCTCGGTGCAGGGCGTTGCCCTTCCTGTCCGGCGTGACCCGCCGGGGAATTCTCGCCGTCACAGGCGGTGTGTTCGACTTTCTCACGGACACAGGGTAGGCCAGGGAAGTGGTGGGCCGAACGGCAGAGCGGAACCCCGCTACCTCGCGGCGCCTTACCAGTGCAAGGTCGATCCGGTGCTCCGCTCAGAAGTGGTGGTCTCGACCGGATTGGCCGCTCCGGCTCCTGCTCCAGTGCACCGGTGCGGGCTTGGGCGGCCGCGGCCTCCGGGGGTCGTGCCAGGGGGTCGGCATCGTGAGGGGAGCGGTCCGATCGACGACACCGGCGTCTTCACAGTCACTGTCCGGGACAGTGTCGCGGGGCCTGCGGTGGAGTGTTCGGGGGAGCTCGTCCTTCGGGGTTGACTGCGGGTCTCGTGTTGCAGGGAGTGTTCGTAGCAGGTGCTGCGGGCGTGGTAGTACCGAGGCTCTATCTGCCCCGATTCCGCTGCAGCACCGGTGAGTGGTCGGAGCGTGCCAGGCGTATGCCTCGACGCACAGGGCGCAGCCCTGACCAAGGCGGAGGCCGGCCAGCAGGCCGTACAGACCCACAGCCGAGGGCCTCGGACAGGCCGGGCAGGACGCCGCCAGGCGCGCCCCGCGAGCAGGTCCCAAACGGGGCCTGTGGTTGCCGGTCGGCGAACCTCTACTTCGGTGCGGCGAGCAGGCGCACGGCCAGACCGCTGAAGATCGTGCCGCTGAAGATGTTCAGCCCTCGCGCAAACCGGCGGCTGCGGCGCAGTAGTGCGGCAAGGCGCCCCGACAGCAGCCCGACGGATGTGTCGATGGTCAGCCCGATGAGGACCATCGTCAGGCCCAGGATGAGGAACTGCACCGGGACGTGCCCCAGAGCGGGACGGACGAACTGCGGCAGGAACGCGACGTTGAACAAGATCACCTTGGGGTTCAGCACGTTCGTCAGCATGCCCTGGCCGAAGGCTCGCCACCGGCTGGGAGCCGGCGATCCCGCCCGTCCTTCCTCGCCGTCGAGCGGGGCCTTGTCCCGGAATGTCTTCACGGCGAGGTACAGCAGGTACGCCGCGCCGGCCCAACGCAGTGCGTAATACAACGTTGGGAACGCCAAGAACAGTGCAGACAGGCCCAGCATCGCTGCGAACACGTGGAGAAGGGCACCGCATGCGACCCCAACCGCTGCGAGCACCCCCGTCCTCGGACCACCGCGGCCTCCCATCGCCACGATGAACATCATGTCCGGCCCCGGCGACACGCACAGCAGAAGGGCGGCGGCGAAGAACGCGGCATAAAGACTCGAGTCAACCATGGCCCCTATGCTCACTCACCGGCTGAGGCAGCACACCTGAATTTCGAACCGCGAGACCGTCGCTGAGCGGTCCTTCACCCGACAACCACTGTTTGCCCAGAAGGGAGCCCGGAGGATTGGCTTCAGGACATCCCCCGCGGCAGGGAGGCGCGGGGAGAGCCTGCCTCGGGCAACAGCTCAGGGGCAAGCACTGTGCCGCAACCTGCGGCGCGACCGCGACGCCTACCGGCACTCGAGGCGCCGCAGCTTCAGTTGGTCGGCAGGACGCGGCGGTAGCGGAGCTTGGTGATCGGCATCCCGTCGCTGCACTCCCGCAGCACGGTGCCGTCATGCGTCCAGCCCTGGCCCTGGTAGAAGGTCCGGGCACGCAGGTTGTCCTCGAGGACCCACAACGACGCCGACCTGAATCCTGCCTCGGCCATGGTCGCCAGTGTCCGCGCCATCAAAGTCTTGCCGATCCCGGTTCCCCACACCTCGGGCAGTGTGTAGAGGGCGCCGATCGTCGACACGGTCCTCGGGTCGTCGTCAAGGTCCTCGGTCGGATAGAACCGGGAGTACCCGACCGTCCGGACCTCACCGTCAACTGCTGCCTCCGCCAGCAGCGTTCCAGAGGAAGGCCAGTTCCCCCCGGCCAGCTTCTCCTTCCAGGAGACGCACAGCCGCTCGGTGTCCAGCCCGGCCAGGTAGTCCGCGGGCAGCAACCCGACGAACGCAGCCCGCCACGAGGCGGCCTCGACTACCGCCAGACCTGCCACGTCCTCCGACGTAGCCGACCGCACATGCCCTGCCAAAGTACTCGAACCCCCATCAGCTTGCTGCTCGCACGCCGCACCCTAGTAGGGCCTGCCGTCCCCGCGCCAGCGATATCGGATGAGCCGGATGAGGGGCTCCTCGCGCCGCACAGCCCACCTCTGCGATGACCGTGAACAGCTGCGGCGGAAACCGGCAGCAAGACGGCGCGCTGCGTCCGTTCGCCGCTGTCCGCAGCCCTGACCGGAGCAGACCACAGGCTGGCGGTGCGGGCTGCCACGATCCTCCCCCTCCGTCCGGCTACGGCCGGACCTCGCAGGCGGCCGGCTGCGCCTCGGCGGCAAGGGCGTGGGTCTGGTCGATCGCCTCGCGCAGCACCGCCAGGTCGCCAGCGATGTCGTTGAGGACGACCCGCGGAGCGGACGCGGTGGTGGAGCCGACCGCGGGCAGCGCGTACCGCTCCAGGAACCTGCCGGTTGTCGACGTGCTGCTGCCGGGCAGCGAGGATGCGGATCCAGTCGGCGGCTTGCTGCCCCGTGACGGCGGCCCGGGTGAGGACGTCGCGCTCGGCTGCGCTCAGGCCGTCCGGCTCCGGGTAGTCGGGCTCGACGGCCGCGTCGGTGAAGTAGTCGTACAGGTCGTAGACGGCGGCGGGCCGCGCAGGCCGAGATCGAGGACGTGGCCGATCTCGGGCAGCGGTCCGGGCCTGGCGCAGGTGCAGGACGGACGGTGGCCCAGTCCTTCCCGCCGTTGACCATCTTGTTCGCAGCGGCGTAGCCGCGCAGGACCGCCGGCACGGTGTTCGGACCCTTGGCGGCAAGCTGCGCTTCGACGGCACCGAGAGGGCGCCGAGAACCTCGTCGGACCGCCGCCCGGAGCTGACGGCCAGGACGGTCGACACCAGGAGGTTGGCGTCCTGTGGGGCCGTCAGCTGCAGCACGGGGTTGCAAGCCGGCGCCGGGTCATCCTCGAACAGGTGCTCGGCCCAGCCCTTCGTGCGCTGCTTCCTTCGGTCGCTGGCGGCGCCGGTGACGAAGGCGTGCTCGGGGTGCTTGTTCGCATCGACGAGCGAGATCTACTGCGGCCAGTAGACGTTGGGCGCGTGCAGGATGACCGGGCCCAGGTGGCCGGCGCAGACGACCAGGTCTGAGTCGAGGTGCCGATGGATCACGAACCACGCCGGCTCGGGGCAGCGCTCACGGTCATCGGGGCCGCTGCGCTGCGCCTGGTAGAGCTCGGCCTGGGAGTGCGGTCGGCGGTTCGAGACAAGCATGGGCGTGTCGTATCCGCCCTGACACGTCACCCCGGTGATGTCATACGGTTCCACCGGAAATTCGAACGCGATGGACATGCTGGAAGACCTGCTCGGCGCGGGCCGGGTGACGGGGGCACCGCGCGATGACTCATACCACCCGCGCTGCTCGGTGATGTCCCCAGTCGGGTGCGCCGCCGGGCAGCCGGGATGACCCGGCCCATCCCTTGGCGTCGTCGACCGCCAAATCCCCGCCTACGCTGCGCAGAAGCGCGGCAGGCCGTGACCACCGACCTCGCCTGGACATCCCGTCGCGCCCGTTCGGCGGTGCGCCGGCGGGAGTCTGCCACGGTGCACCGCCGCGTCAAGCCACCCGGCCGGTCAGGTCGGCGCAGCCACCAGGTCCTTCACCAGCGCCTGCAGCCCCGCCGACAGCGATGCCTTCACGATCACCAGGTCACCGGGGCGCAGCAGGTCCTCCAGCAGGCGGGCGGCGGCCTGGCGGTTGGTCACCAGGTGGGTCTGGGCGCCGCCGTCGCGGGCGCCGGCGGCGGTGTGCGCGGCGTCGCCGTCGCCGACGGCCACGACGATGTCGGTACCGAGTTCGGCGGCCAGGGCGCCGACGGTGCGGTGCTCGCCGGCTGAGCCGGCGCCGAGCTCGCGCATCTCGCCGAGCACCGCCACGGTGCGCCGGCCGGCGCGCATCGCGGCCAGTGCGCGCAGCGCGGCGGCCATCGAGTCGGGGTTGGCGTTGTAGGCGTCGTCGATGACGGTGACGCCGTCCGGGCGGTCGTGGCGCTGCATCCGGGAGCCGGTGGAGGCCACTGCGTGGCTGAGGGCGTCGGCGATCTCGGCCGGGGCCAGGCCGGAGTGGTGGGCGACCGCGGCGACCGCGAGGGCGTTGGAGACGTGGTGTTCGCCGAGCAGCTGCAGCTGCACCCGGGCCTGCCCGGCTGGGGTGGTGAGCAGGAAGGCGGCGCGGCCGCCCTCGTCGACGCTCACGTCGGTGGCGCGGATCTGCGCCGTCTCGCAGCGGCCGAAGAAAACCACCTGGGCGCTGGTGCGGGCGGCCATCGGCGCCACCAGCGCGTCGTCCGCGTTCAGCACCGCCAGCCCGTGCGCGGTCAGGGAGGCGGGCAGCTCGCCCTTCGCCTTCGCGGTGTCTTCCTTGCTGCCGAACTCGCCGACGTGGGCTGCGCCGACGTTGAGGACGACCGCGACGTCCAGCGGGGCCATGTCGGTCAGGTAGGTCAGGTGCCCGATGCCGCGGGCGCCCATCTCCAGTACCAGGAAGCGGGCGTCTGCCGGGCAGGAGGCCACGGTGAGTGGGACGCCGATCTCGTTGTTCTGGCTCCCGGCCGTCGCGTGGGTGACCCCGGCCCGGGCCAGGACCTGGGCGAACAGGTCCTTGGTGCTGGTCTTCCCGGACGAGCCGGTCACCCCGATCCGCGTCACCCCGCGCATCCGGGCGGTCTGCCAGCGGGTCAGCTTGGCCAAGGCCGCCAGGACGTCCGAGACCAGCACCGCTGGGGCGCCGCAGGGCCGTGAACCCAGCACCCCGGCCGCGCCGGCCGCCACGGCGCCGGCCGCGTAGTCGTGGCCGTCCGCACGCTCGCCGTCGAACGCCACGAACAAGGCGCCCGGGGTGACCTTGCGCGAGTCGACGACCAGCGGACCGGTCACGATCGCGTCCGCGTCCGGCACCTGCTCGAGGCGGCCGTCGACGACCTCGGCGATCGTGCCCAGGCTCATCGGCTGCATGCGCTCCACTCCCATCCCGTCCACGGACCGTGCACCGACCGTACTCCTCCGCCGCTGCCCGGGCCGGAACCCGCACCGTACCAATGCCGCGTCAGGGTTTCCTGCTGCAGCCGAGGGTGCGTGAGCTCATTCCGATGATCAACCCGGGGCCCCCGCGCGCTCGAGCTCGCCCCATCTCCTGACTCACTCGTCCGGCCTCTTCCGCCCGGTCGGCCCGCGTGGGCGCCATCGGCTGATCAGAGCCCGTTGATCGTCAGGTTCTTTCGCGCCTGGTTGAACATGTCCTGTCCTTCGGCTGCCTGGTCGGCGGCGGAGGGGAAGGAGAGTTCCAGTTTGAAGCCGACGCCGTCCTTGCGAATCAGGTCCAGTTCCAGTGCGCGCTGGTCCTTCTGGTGCATGTAGTCCGAGTTGTCGTGGTAGGTCACGTCCAGCAGGGCGGCGTTCTTGCCCTGCTGCTGGGTCTCGGTCACGTTCCCGTTGGTTTTCGGATCCTGGCAGCAGTAGTGGCTCTCATACCAGGCCAGGTCGGCGTTGGCGACGGACAGGGCGCTGCGGTTCTCTCCGGTCCACTTGCCGAACTTGAGGACGAAGACCTGGGTCGGGTCGGTGTAGGTGACCGAATCGTCGTTCTCGCTGCGGACGTAGCCGGCCGGCGCGGCGAGCGAGGCGTCCAGCCGGGCTTCCTGGTAGGCCTTCCAACCGGCCGGCAGCGGGTCTTCGCCACCGTTGAACACCAGCACCGCCGTCACCGCCGCGGCCAGGACGGCGGCGGCCAGGGTCGCTTGGATCCGGCGGCTGCCGGTCAGTGCTCGCCGGACCCGCTGCGCCGGGGTGGCGGCCGGGGCCGGTGCGGGTAGCATCCGCGTTGCTGGAGGGGTGGTCGGTTCGGCCACGGCCCGAAGGCGCTGCCTCAGCTTGTTCGGGCTGGGGCGCGCCTGTGGTTCCTTGTTCAGGAGGGTGTCGAGCACCTCGCCCAGCGGCCCGGCGTTGGCGGCGCGTGGCAACGCGGCCAGCAGGATCGCCTGCAGGGTGGACGCGGTGGTCTGGCGGCGGAACGGCGAAACGCCCTCGACCGCCTGGTAGAGGACCACCCCGAGTGACCACAGGTCCGATTCCGGTCCGGGCCGATGTCCCAGCACCCGTTCCGGTGCCAGGTATTCGGGCGAGCCGATGAAAGTCCCGGTCTCGGTGAGCTTCTGCTCGCCCTCCACCTGCGCGATCCCGAAGTCGGTCAGCACCACGCGCCCGTGCCGTCCGAGCAGGATGTTGGCCGGTTTCACGTCCCGGTGCAGCACTCCCGCCTCGTGTGCGCTGATCAGCGCTTCCAGCACCGCCAGCCCGATCCGGGCGGCCTCCTGGGCCGGCAGCGTGCCCTCCTGCAGTACCTCCGCCAACGACCGCCCGCGGACCAGCTCCATCACGATCCACGGACTGTCCCCGACCGTGACCACGTCGTACACGGTGACCACCGACGGATGGTCGACCCGGGCCGCGGCCCGGGCCTCGCGCTGCATCCGCAGATACGCCGTCTGCCTCTCCGCGTCGGTCAACTCCTCAGGCAACCGCGGTTCCTTGACCGCGACGTCGCGGTCCACCGTCGCGTCGTGCGCCCGCCACACCGTGCCCATACCGCCGAAGCCCAGCCGCTCCAGCAGCCGGTAGCGGCCACCGATCAGCCGCCCGGAACCGGGCTGCGGTGCCGCGGTGAAGTCCACCGTGGTCTGCTCGGGCACCGCGCGCTGCACAGCAGGGCCCGCCCCCGGGCTTGCCAACCCCCAACTCGTCGGCTCGTCCGCCGACCCCCCGTCGATCGTCATGACTGCATCATGGCAGCCCATTACTACGGTTTACAGGCCAAGGTCCGCTCGCCCACCCTGCGACGAGGTTCGGGCGTCCGAGGCGCTACGGCAGGGTGCGACGAACAGGGACGGCCGCTGACATGGCGGGCGTGATGCAGGGCACACGGGGACCACAGGCGTACGTCGATGCCCGGGAGGCCTGGATGACCGTGTCCATGATGTTGCTGCTGGCTCCGCTCGCGCTCGCGCTGGTCCTGGCCGCGACCGCTCCTTCCTCCGCACCCCACGGCCGGCCCCGGAGGCCCACGGCGGGAAGGGCTGCGAAGGACGCGCACCGGCCGCGCCATGCCCGGGCCCGCTGCTGACCCCGGACAGCGATAGCGGCAAGGCCGAACAGGGAAGACCCGAAGGAGGAAGACCGTGCTCGCTGACTCGGCCGCGCTGCGCGGGACCGGCCGGTCAGCTAGTGACCGGCTGGGTTGGTGTCACGGGAACAGAAGGCGCCGGCAGGGGCGGCGCGGCATGGTGCGTGAGCGACCGCGACGCCCGCCCGCTGTCCGGGCCTGCCCGCCTGCTGACGTCGCCACGCTCGCCTGATCGCCGCCCTGACCACGTTGAAGCCGCACAGGACCCGTGGCTGGCTCACCTGACAGGGCACCCCTGACTTCTGGCAGCGAGCGTCCCGGGTTTGTGCCCTCGACTGGGTTGAACCCGTTGGAGGCCAGGTGCCAGGTGCCGGACGAACCGTTCTCGCTTCGGGGTGTGCATGAACCGGTGAGCGGCGATCGCGAAACTTCGTGCGACGTAACCTCGCGGTCAGCGCGTTAGAGAGGCATGGACCGCACAATGACGCCGGACTTCGGGGAGTTCGCCGCGGCACGGGGGCAGCACCTGATCAGGACCGCCTTCCTGCTGACGGGCGGCGACGCGCACCTCGCCGAGGACCTCACCCAGGAGGCCCTCGGCAAGCTCTACGGCAAATGGCGCCGCGTGGCGCGCCTGGACAACCCTGCCGGCTACGCCCACACCGTGCTGGTCAACACCTTTCTGTCGCACCGCCGGCGCCGCAGCAGTACCGAGCACGTGACCGACACGTTCGCCGAGTCCCCGGCCACCGACCCGGACCCCTCCCTGCGGCTGACCTTGCTGCGAGCGCTGGGCGAACTTGGCGCGCAGGACCGGGCCGTCCTCGTCCTGCGCTTCTGGGAGGACCGCAGCGTCGAGGAGACCGCGCACACCCTGCACCTGAGCGCCAGCGCCGTAAGGTCGCGCAGCGCCCGCGCCCTGACGCGGCTGCGCGCCGTCCTGGGCGCGGATTTGGACGACCTCGCCCGCTCCTGAACGGCCGTACCCCGAACGAAATGAGAAGTCACGGTATGTCTCTTGATGAGAAGTTCGCGGACCTTCTGCGCGACGCGGCCGACCTGGCACCCGCTCCACCGGCGGCCGACCTCGCCGACGGCGCCCGACGGCACCACCGGCGGCGCCGGCGCCGCCAGGCGGTGCTGGCCGGTGGCGCGGCCGTCGTCGCCGCTGTCGTCGTTCTGGCCGTACGGCTCCCCGGCGCCGGCGGCACCGATGCAGTGGCGCCCGCCGGGGGGTGGCCCGAGCAGATCACCGCCCAGTTCATGGCCGACACCCTCACCTCCGTCCTGCCGCCCGGCCAGGTCAGCGCGGCCGGTGGCTACGGCGTCGGAGACGGCCCCGTGCCCGGCCTGCCGCCCTCCGCGCACCTGCTCTACGACGACGGCAACGGAGCCGGCATGGTGACCTTGTCCACCCACCGCGTCGCCCTGCCGGTCACCGACGGCACCTGGGGCACTCAGTGTGCCGACCCGGTCGAGACGCCGAGCGAGGGCTGCGAGCGCACCGTCCTGCCGGGCGGGGGCATCGTGGTGGTCGACAAGTTGGTCCCCGACGCGCAGGCCCAGGTCCGCAAGTGGCAGGCGACCTACACCGGCACCGACGGGCGCCAGGTGAGCATCTGGGAGGTCAACTCCACCAGCTTCGGGCCCCCGCTGACGCGCCCGACCCCGCCGTTGACCACCGCGCAGCTCGTCGCCGCCGTCACCAGCAGCGCCTGGGACCCGGTCTTCGCCAAGCCCGCTCCGGGGACCGCACCAGGCGCGACCCAGAGTACCGCGGCGCCCGCGCCCGGGCAGATCCTCGCCACCGCCACCACTTTGCTCCCACCCGGCACCCGCACGGACACGGGCGCCGAACAGCACACGCCCGGGCAGGCTCACGTCGAGCTCACCCTGGACGGGCGCACCAGCATGCTCGCGGTCCACGTGCAGCCGCGCCCGAGCGACAAGGCCGCAGTGGCCGGCGAACGTGAGGCGTTTGAGAAGGACACGTCGGGCACGCTCACGCACACCCCGGACGGGTCGAGCGTTCTGGTGCGGGAGACAGGCGCGACCAAGACCGGTGGAGGTCCGACGCTGCGGTGGAGCGTGGAGGTGCTGCACCCGGACGGCACCAAGATCCTCACGTCCGAGTGGAACGGCACCAGCGAGGCCGAGGCACAGCCGGGCACCCCGGCACTCACAGTGGACCAGCTCAAGACGATCGCCACCGCGCCAGCCTGGCGGCCCTGAGCCGCCCGCGGGGTCGTCAGCCAACAGCATGGGACGCGCATCCGGAAGACGTCCGAAGGCCGACTGCTCTCAGCCAGGCGTTCAACCTCGCTGGTCAGTAACAAAGCCCTACTAGGGCTGTCGGAAGGTGGCCAGGAACTTGGCCAGTGCGCGGACCAGTCCACTGCCCGAGGTGTACACGACCTCCCGCTCGTAGCGCAGCTTCCCGTTCTCGTCCAGCTCCATCGTGGTCCGCTCCTCCGCCTTGCCCCGGGCGAGCACCACCGCCAAGCCGGCCACTGCGAGGGCGCCGACGGCGACGATCTCCAGCCCGCCGAACACGAAGGCCTTCCGACCGGCCGAGCCCACGGCGTCCGTGACCGGGGTACGCCACTCCTCGGTACCGGCCGCTGTCAGCAACAGAATCCTCGCGAGATCCTCCACGTCGGGGAGCATGGCGTACGGGTTCCGTTCGACCTCTGCCATCAGGTCGGACAGCGCCTCCTGCTCGGGGGTGTCCTCGGTCAGCAGGTCGCCGAGGGCGAGGACAGCCTCGAAGACCTCCTCGCGGTTGAGTGCGGCGATCGAGGCGGCGAATTCCGGGATGTCGGCAGCGTCGGACGGCAGGGCGGAGTCGGTGGTCATCGGTATTCTCCTTGGGTCACAGCCAGCTCCCCCTGAGCGCGAACGGCGCCCAGTGGAAGGGGTGTTCGTATCGGTCCCGGTTCTCCAGGACCGCGGCGCGGTAGTGCTGGGCGAGCGGTTGTCCGGGTTCCCGGCTCCAACGGGTGTAGAGGGATTCGACGAAGCCCAGGGCGGAGGCGTGGTCGACGTCCCAGAGCGGGGCGATCAATGACCGGGTGCCGCCCGCGAACAGGGCTCTCTCCAGCCCGATCCGGGTACCTCCGGCCCCGGGCCGGTTCCGGCCGGAGGAGCAGGCGATCGAGACGACCACCTCGGGACAGGCCGTGGCGCCGGCCAGGTCGGCCGAGTCCACCAGGAACCGCCGCAGCTCGGGCGCCTGCTCGACCGGCAGCGGCGCCGGCGGCAGCACCTTGCCGTCCGCGACGCAGATGCCCCGACCCCGGGCAGGGAGGGAGTTGGCGCCGTGGGCCAGGACCAGGAGATGCCGGACGGCGGGGAGTACCTCGAGCAGGGCGGCCTTGTCCGCCCGGACGCCGTCGAGCGGGCGGGTGGACGGTCCGAGCAGGCCGGCCAACCGGTGGGCTGAGTTGCGGAGCCGCTCGGCGAACTCCTCGCGGTCGCCCTCCTTGGGCACGGCGAGCACGGCCGAGGGGTGGACGCCCGGGCGGGGGAGCGGGCCGGTGGCCAGCACGGACTCGATGACGCCGAGATTGGGGCCGTAGCCGATCGAGTTGCGTTCCAGGAGCAGTCGGCCGCCGGGCAGGGTGGCCGCGTGCAACGGGATGCCGAGCAACTCGGCACTGGGCAGCAGCAGGAGGTGCTGCTCCCCCGCCAGATGGTCGGCGATGGATTCGCCGACCAGGCGCAGGAACTCCGCGAGCGGGGCGAGGGCCGCCCGCTGCTGGCGTGTCGTCACACAACCGGTGCCGGCGCTGACGTCGAAGGCGGCACGCAGGGAACGGAGTTCGCCCGGCAGGACAGGCAGCGTGACGGCCCTCACCACTCCGGCCGGGTCGGCGGTGACCAGCCGCAGCCCGTCCGGTGCCTCCAGGAACGTGACCAGGGCGGCGGGCACACCGTGGTTGAGGCTGAGTTCGAGGACCGCCGCCACGCGGTCGGCCATGCCCGACGGCGTTCGGTCGGGTCGCGGGAGGCGGCTGCGGACCTCGCGGCCCCCGACGAACTCCGCGACCCGCAGGAGCGCGGCCGGTCCGGCGGTGTGCCGGGCGACGGCCTCGGTCGCGCAGGTGACGAGTTCCCGCTGCACCTCCTCCTTGTCGGCGAGCCAGGACCCGACCAGGTCCGTTCCGGCGGCTGGGGCGACGATCCTGTCGTCGAGGGCGTCCAGCAGCAAGAGGGCGGCGGGCCAGCGCACCTCGGGGCCGGTCGCGTCGAGCAGCCGGAACCGTTCCCAGAGCAGTTCCCAGGGCATGCCGACGCGGCCGACGAACGGCTCGTACCGCTCCGCTGCCGCGCGGGCACCGGCCAGGTCGCCCCGGGCCCGCCGGTACTGGACCAGGCGGAGCAGGCCGAACGGATCGATCCGGCCGTTCTGCGCCGAGGTGTCCAGGTGGGACTGTGCCTTCGAGACCAGGTCGGCGTCCACCGCGGCCCGGCAGGCGCAGAAGAGGACAGCTCCGGCCACCAGGGCCCGCCGGTGCGGCAGGTTCTCGGTCAGGTCCCAGGCTTCCTGGAGCCCTGCCAGGTCGGGTTGGTCTTCCACCACGGCCGACAGCTCGCAGTACTGGACCAGGATCTGGACCCGCTCACCCGTGTGGTTGCGCGAGAGGGCGATCCCGGCCGCTTTCCGTACCACCTGGAGCGCCTCCTGGTGCCGGTTCACCGCCAGGTGGCACAGAGCGAGACTCACCGAGTACTTGACACGCATCACGGAGTCGGGGTCCTCCTCAGCCAGTGCGTCCGTGAGCAGGTCGATGGCCAGGTCGACCCGTCCGGTGTCACGCAGGACGATCGCCCGGTTGGTGCGCAGGGTCTGGAGGCCATGCGGGCTCGGCCCACCGGGTGCCCGGCCCGCCTCCGCCTCGGCGGACTCGTACGCCGCCAGGGCCTCGTCCAGCCGACCGCTGTAGCGGAGGATGTTGCCCCGTTCGTTCTCAAGGGCGCAGCGGAGGCCCGGGGACGGATTGCCGCGCAGGACCCGCGGCCTGAAGCGGATCAGCAGGCGGCGGGCGGTCCCGTACTCCCGGACCCAGGCGAACGCCGAGATGGCGCGGATGACCGCCCAGCCGAGCGTCTCCATGGCTCCCTCGGCCTCCAGCCGATTGCAGACCGTCCAGGCGAACAGCTCAGCCGCCTGCTGCCGACCGGCGGTGAGCAGTGAGCGGCACGTCGCCTCCACATGGCCCGGCTCCGCCCCCCGGACATGGGCACCGGATTCCGAATCCTTCAGGCCCGTGCGCTGCTCGGGGAAGACCATCCCGAGCAGCGCGGCGACCAACTCCGTGTCGTCCGGGATCTGATCGAAGAACCAGACGGGCCACCCGCCACTCATCTCCTGGACGAACCGCTCGGCCATCCCGATGTGGTCGAACCAGTCGGCAAGGTGCCGCCGAACGTCAGGATCGCGCCACTCCTGGAATGCCACGTCCCAGGCGCTCGCGAAGGTGATCGTACGCCGCAGGGTCGTCGCGTCCAGCAGATCGCCCGGGTCGAGGAGGCCGGGCACCCGGGACAGTCGGAAGTACAGGAAGCACAGCGAAGTCCAGATCTCTGAGCGGGGGTTGGGGACGCCGGCCAAGGCGTGGGCCAGAGCGTTCAGGTACTCCCACCGGACGGCCCGGTCCGCGGTCGCGGGATCGAGGAGATTCCCGGCGTCCGGCGGGGGACACCGGTCCGCGAGGGCCGCCAACACCTCCGGTCGGCGCAGGCACCTCAGCGGGATCCGCGCCGTCATCACCTGGGCCACCGCATCGGGGCCGCCGTGGTGGTAGGCGTAGGTGAAGCACCGGTCGACGGCCTCGACCACCGAACGGGTGAGGAGTTCGGCCGCCAGGGCCAGGCGCTCGGCGGCCTCCTGCGCAGACTCAGCAGGAGCGGCCAACCCCGCCCCGACCTCGTGGTCGATGAGCAGGAGGGCCAGCGGCGTCTGCAGCAGCGGGACCCGCTCGGAGGCATAAGGGACCCGCTCACCGGCCGACAGCTCGGACATTCCGCGCCTCAGGAGGTCATCGGCCCAGGATCGAACGGTGTTGACCAGATCTTCCAGGCGCTCGCACCGGACGAAGCGGGGAGGCCGACCACCTGGTGGGGTGATCAGCTGTTCCAGCGTATCCATGATGTCCTGTGGCACGCTCCAGGAGGCGAACTCGCGGTCGTCCTCCCGGACGACTACCAGCGGAGTGGCCGGCCGGCTAACGGCGCCGCACACCGGGCAGCGGTGCACGTTCAGTCGGCCGGTGAGCAGATCCAGCACGGCTCGGGCATCGCCGGGGAAGTGCATCACCAACCGCGACCGGGCCTTCGACCGCACCGAGCAGCGCCGGCACACGACCTCGAACTCCCGCCACGTTCTCATGGTCACGGACGAGTTGCCCCCTTGTGCTGACGTCAAGTCAAACCTTAGTGGGAGTGAGGCGCCGCGTCTCCCTCCGTGACCGGATGGCAAAAGGTCAACTGGCGTCACCGGCAGGGAATATGATGATCCATTTCGGAGTCGATCGAAGGCCCCGCCTCATGGCCGAACCACGCGTCGTCCTCGCCACCGATGGCGGCACCGGGATCGGCGCCGCCACCGCCGCCCGGCTGCGCGCCGAGGGCCACCACGTGGTGGTCTCCGGACGGCGGCCCGCCTCAGGGCCGCCGAGGAGACCGGCGCCGTGGCCCACCCCTCCGACACCACCGACCCGGACGCCGTCCAGGGCCTCATGGACACGGTGACCTCCCGCCACGGACGGCTGGACGGCCTCGTGGTCGATGCCGCCACCGGCCGTCCCGGCGCTGCCGGCGACGTCACCCCGGAAGACTGAGACTCGTCGTCGGCACCAACCTCACCGGCCCTTTTCTGCTGCTGCGCGCCGCCCTTCGGCACCTGTTGGACGCCGCCGGCGCCGTGGTCGTGGTATCGCCAGCGTCTCCGCCCTGCGCAACGGCGATGGCGATGCCGCGTACGCCGCTTCCAAGGCGGCGCTGCTCCAGCTCTGTCGCTCGCCCGCCGTGGACTACGGGCACCGGGGCTGCGACGAAAGCGATCACCGGGGTGGCGGTGACCTCGGGAGTCCCGTCACGTGCCTCGATCCTGGCGGCGCTGCGCGCTGCGGTGCGGCGCACCGGGGCGTACGGGCCTGTCGGGGGCCGGCCGGAGACGGTGCGGATCGATTGAAGGACTTCCTCTCGGCCACCGTCACCGCTGCTTTCGACGCGCTGGGCACGACCGTGGACGACCTGCCCGCCTACAGCCCCCATCTGAAGGGCAGCACCGAGCACTTCATGCCTGAGCCACGGCGGTGTCCTCCCGCCTGCGCAGCTCCCCGACCTCCGGGTTCTCGTGGGGGGGCGTTCGACCGCGTGCGGCGCTTGCCCGCGCCTGTACTGTGCCGGAGCGGCTTGCTGCCTGGCGCCGTTGTGGTCAGCGCAGGGCGAGAGCCTGAGGAGGCGTTGCTCGAGGTGGTGGAGTTGTGGCGGGTCTGGCGCGATGACCAGGTTCGACGACCATGCGCCGCTGACGGTCGGGTCGTGCATGATGACGACCCGGCGGCATTGGTTGGCGTCGTGGTCCAGGCGAGCCTTTTGCAGCCGGTCTACTCCTTGGCGAGGCTTCGAGGAGTCGCGGGCGTGGGGAGGCGGGTTTCGTAGAGCCAGACGACATCGTCGGCCCAGCGCGTTCCTGCCGACGGAGGTTTCTCGGAACGCCCGACAGGGCCCGTGCAAGGCATTCGCTGGTTCTCGCTGCGGTACCCGGCGACTGCTTCCGGAGCTCCGTGAGTGCTTGCTCCGGTCTCGTCTGATGTGCCGTCAGCAAACTCAGCACTGGGTCAGCATCAGTCCTGTCAGGCGCTGTAGTGGATGGTCGAACGGTGTCACGCGTCGAGCGCAGAGGCGAGTGTTCGACAGGGGCGCTTCGGGATGGGCGTAGGGGGACTCCGGCCCAGGGGTGCGGCGGATTCTGCTGCCGCACCCCTGATTGGCAAAGTCCCAGATCAGCGCATGTTTCCCCGGGGCTTGAGGGGGATTCCCGGGAGCTCCGGGGCGGGCAGTCGGTCACCCGGGTAGCCCTGGACCTCGCCGAACCGGGCGGGGTTCGCGGAGCTCATCCATTCCTCGCGGGCTCGGGTGATGTCCTCCTGGGACCGCCCGATGAAGTTCCACCACATGATGATCTGCTCCTCGAAGGGCGTGCCGCCGAGGAGGATGAGGCGGGCTTCGGTGTCGCCGGTGTTGGTGAGGGTCAGGGTGGTGGGGCCCGGGGCGAGGTAGCCGAGGTCGGCGGGGTTCAAGGGGGTGCCGGCGAGGCGGATGTCGCCGCGGTCGACGAGGACGCCGTGTTCGAAGGCGGGGTCGACGGCGAGGGTGACCGTGGCGCGCGGGCGGAGGGTGAGTTCGGCGCCGAGGAGGGGCGTGAAGGTCGGGACGGGGGAGGTGTCGCCGGCCAGGGTGCCGAGGAAGACGCGGGCCTCGCCGCCGTCGAGTGGGACGGGCCGGGGGGCGTGGTGGTGGAAGTCCCGGGCGGTGTCGCGGTGTTCGTCGGGCAGGGCGAGCCAGAGCTGGACGCCGTGCAGGACGGTGGTGGCCGGGGTGGAGACCTCGGAGTGGCAGATGCCGTGGCCGGAGGTCATCAGGTTGAGTTCGCCCGGGCGGACGTAGGCGTGGACGCCGAGGCTGTCGCGGTGCTCGATCTCGCCGGTGAACAGCCAGCTGACGGTCTGCAGGCCGGTATGGGGGTGCGGGGCGACGTCCATGCCGCCGGTGCGGGCGACGTCGTCGGGTCCGTAGTGGTCGACGAAGCACCAGGCGCCGATGAGCGGGCGGGAGCGCTGGGGCAGGGTGCGGCGTACGGTCATGGCGCGCGGTCCGCCGAGCGGGACGTTCCGGGCGGGCAGCACCTCGACCTGCGGGTCCTGCTGATCGGCGGCGGGGCGCGGCTCGGTCTCGGCGGTGCTCACGATGGTGGTCCCTCCCGGGGTGACGGCGGCTCGACTGGTAGTTCTAGATTCAACTATTATGGCATGGCAGAGTGGCGGACGACAGCGAGCCGGTGGAGGAGTTCAGGTGAGTGATGTGACGGTGGTTCCGACGGAGCGGCGGGTCTTCATCGACAAGCAGAGCCCGAAGGCGTACCGGGCGCTGCGGGCGGCCGCCGAGGCGGCGCGCGAGACCGCGGCGGAGGCCGGGCTGGACCGGCGGCTGGTGGAGCTGGTCAATCTGCGGGTCTCCCAGATCAACGGCTGCGCCTACTGCTTGAGCGTGCACACCCGGGCCGCGCTGGGCGAGGGCGAGACCACCCAGCGGCTGGGCGTGCTCCCGGCGTGGCGGGACACCGAGCTGTTCACCCCGCGGGAGCGCGCCGCGCTGGCGCTGGCCGAGGCGACCACCACCCCGTCGGACGCCGCGCTGCAGGAGGCGGCGTACGGCATGGCGCGGGAGGCGCTGACCGAGGAGGAGATCTCGGCGGTGATCTGGGTCGCGATCGCCATCAACGCCTTCAACCGGGTGTCGATCATGAGCAAGCACCCGGTCCGGACGGCTGCCGGGCAGTAGCCGCTCCCTCTTCTCGGTTCGGCGGGGGCGGCGGCAGTGGAGGGGGAGTGGGGAGGCGGGCATCGGCGCGGAACGCCGTGGGCCGCTCGCCGGATTCCAGAAAGGGCCACTCCGTCGCGTCGTCGACGCGGTGTTCCACCCCCCGTAAGACCGAAGGGCCTCAGACATGACGGACGTGACGCTCGACCTGTGGAAGCAGCCGCTCGGCGAGGTGCCCGCACGGCTGTGGGACCGGACCGAGCTGACCGTGCTGATCCTCGCCGAGACCGGGATCACCGAACTCCCGCCGGGGATCAGCAGGTTGAACCGGCTGCGCACCCTGGACCTGGGGCACAACCGGCTCGCCGCGGTGCCGGCCGAACTGGGCGGCCTCACCGGCCTCGGCGACTTCCTCTACCTGCACGACAACGCGCTGACCAGCCTGCCCGAGGAACTCGGCCGGCTCAGCGCCCTGCGATACCTCAACATCGGCGACAACCGGATCACCGAACTGCCCTCCCCCATCGGCGGGATGGCCGCCCTGGTCGAGCTGCGCGCCCAGCGGAACCGGCTCACCGCCTTGCCGGAGGCGATCGGTGACCTCGGTGCACTGCGTGAACTGTGGCTCCGGGGAAACGAGTTGAGCTCGCTGCCGGACTCCGTGGCCCGGCTCGTCGAACTGCGCGAGTTGGAGCTGCGGGAGAACGCCTTCACCGAGTTCCCCGCCGAGCTGGCCGGTCTCCCGCTGCTGCGCCGGCTGGACCTGCGGGGCAACCGGATCACCGAACTGCCCGACTGGCTGGCCGAACCCGCGGCGCTGCCCGCGTTGGAGAAGCTCGACCTGCGGTGGAACGCGGTACGGCCGTCGGAGCGGCTGCTGGACGCGCTCGCCGGGCGCGGCTGCGTCGTGCTGTTCTGAGCCCGGGCCGGGTGACGCCGCGAGACTGCGGGGCGCGAGGAAAGGACCAGCGGGAATGCCGAGCACCTGTTACCGTGGGCGGTATGAAGCGCGCTGCACTCGTCACGACGACGCCGGAGAGAGTCCCGGCGCGCTGACTGCTGACCTAGTCCGAAGCCCCGGGGCCGAGTGCCCCGGGGCTTCGTCGTCTCCGGATCCGCTCGGCCCGCGGAACCAGAGTGGAGACACCCGTGAACGACCTGCCCCCGTGCGACCACCGCAAGCTCGGCCGTGAGCTCGACCTGTTCGACACCGACCCGCTGATGGGGTCCGGCCTGCCGTACTGGCTGCCCGGCGGCGCCGCCGTCCGGCACACCCTGGAGGAGTTCATCCGCGGCCGCGAGCGCCGGGCGGGCTACCGCCACGTGTACTCGCCGGTGCTCGGCAAGCGGGAACTGTACGAGATCTCCGGTCACTGGGACCACTACCGCGAGGACATGTTCCCGCCGATGGAGGTCGGCTCGGAGGAGATGGTGCTGCGGCCGAGCCTCTGCCCCCACCATGCGCTGATCTTCCGCTCCCGGTCCCACAGCTATCGGGAACTCCCGCTGCGGATGGCCGAGTTGGGCGGCATGTACCGCTCCGAGCTGTCGGGGGTGCTCGGCGGGCTGACCAGGGTCCGGGCGATCCAGCTGAACGACGCGCACGTCTTCTGCACCCCGGAGCAGGCCGCCGACGAGGCCGTCGCCGCGCTGGAGTTGATCCGCGAGGCGCACGACGCGCTCGGCATCGTGCCGGTCCGCTACCGCCTCTCGCTGCCCGGGGAGGGCGGCAAGTACGTCGCCGATCCGGCCCTGTGGGAGCGGGCCACCGGGCTGCTGACCGATGTGCTGGAGCGCTCCGGGGTGCCGTTCGAGGCGGCGGAGGGCGAAGCCGCGTTCTACGGTCCGAAGATCGACGTGCAGATCGCCGACGGTGCCGGGCGTGAGTTCACCCTCTCCACCGTCCAGATCGACTTCCACCAGCCCGAGCGCTTCGACCTGCACTACATCGGCCCGGACGGCGCCAAGCACCGCCCGGTGATGGTGCACCGCAGCGTCATCGGCAGCGTCGAGCGGGTGGTCGCCCACCTGATCGAGCGCTACGGCGGGGCGTTCCCGGCGTGGCTCGCACCGGCCCAGGTCGTCCTGCTGCCGATCTCCGACGCCGAGGTCCCGCAGGCGGAGCGGCAGCGGCGACGCTGTCTGGACCTCGGCCTGCGCGCAGAGCTCGCCGGGCCGGAGCGCGGCAGTCTGGGGGCCCGGATCCGGGAGTCCCGGCTGGTGCCCTACCAGGCGGTCATCGGCGCCGAGGAGGCCGTGGACGACCGGGTCGCGCTGCGGTTGCGGGACGGCCGTCGGCTGGAGCCGATGCAGGCCGAGGAGGCCTGGGCGCGGATCGGTGCGCTGGTGGCCCGGTGCAGCTCCGAGCTGTGGGAGGACGGGGCTGCCCGGTGAGCCGGAGGCGGTCGCCTCGGCGGGGGTGATCGGGAGTCATGGGCGGACGCGGTGCGCGTCCTCGCCGCCGGGCCGTCGGTTCAGTACGACTGCAGCTCGATCAGGTGGCCCTCCGGGTCCCGCAGGTGGGCGGTGCGCAGGCCGGGCCCCCACTGCGGTCGGTCGGTGGCCGGGGCGGCGAGGGTGCCGCCGTGGTCGAGGCAGAGGGCGAGCGCCTCGTCCACGTCACCGACCCGGAACACCAGCATCGCGGAGTCCTGGGTGGGTGCGGAGGGGCGGGCGGGCAGGTCGGCGGTGCCGAGGCCGGCGGCCATCGCGGAGCGGTCGTACAGCACCAGGACGGCCTGGTCGTCGACGTCCCAGTTGGCGTACGGGCCGTCCGGCGAGCCCTTGACGAGGGTGGCGCCGGTGAGGGCCGGGAGGACCGGGCGGTAGAACTCGAAGCACTCGGCGAAGCGGGTCACGAGCAGGCGGGTGTACAGGGCGTCCACGCGGGAACTCCTGGGTCGGTCGGAAGCCGCGGAGCGGCGGCTGAGTGGAAAATAGTGGGTGGGCACCCACTATAGGGAATCGCCCACTGTGGGGACAGTCCCTAGAATGGCGGCCATGGCTCCCGACACTTCCGACCGGCCCGACGGGCTGCCGCCCACGCTGCTGGACCTCACCACCTTCCTGCTCGCCCGGACCGGCCGCACCGCGCGCGCCCGACTCGCCGACCAGCTGGCGGAGCGCGGGTTGAGGCTGTGGGACCTGGCGGTGCTCGCCGCGCTCGCCGACTTCGGGCCGCAGGCCCAGCGGGACCTGGTGCACCGGCTGGGCATCGACCCGAGTGATCTGGCGAAGGTCGCCGACCAACTGGGCGCGGCCGGCTACGTCGAGCGCACCCGCGACCAGCGGGACCGGCGGAGGGTGTCGGTGGCGGTCACTGCGACCGGGCGGGCGCTGCTGGCCGAACTGGAGGGGCGGGCGCGGGCGGTGCGGGACGAGGTGCTGGCGCCGCTGGACGCGGAGGAGCGGCGCACCCTGCACGACCTGCTGCTGCGGGTGCACCAGGGGATGGCGGAGCAGTCCGGCGGCGGGTGATCTCCGCCGGCGGGTGGTCTCCGGCGGCGGGTGGTCTCCGGCGTCCGGTGATCTCCGGCGGCGGGTGGTCTCCGGCGTCCGGTGACTCAGGGCGCGTGCGGTCTCGGGCGGCGAGTGGTCCTGGGCGTCGGGTGGTCTCCGCCGCCGGGTGGTCTCAGGAAGCGCGTGGCCCGGGGCGGCGGGCGCCGGCGAACTCGCCCGCCCAGCGCGGGACGTCGAGCACCTTCTCGACCCGGGCGATCAGCGTGCCGGTGCGTTCGGCGTGGATCATCGCGCCGTCGCCCGCGTAGATGCCGACGTGGTGCAGGGGTGCGTCGGGGCGGGAGAAGAACAGCAGGTCGCCGGGGGTCAGGGCATCACGATCGACCGGGGCGCCGAGGTGGAACTGGGCGGCGGTGTAGTGGCCGAGTTCGACGGTGCCGTTGCTGGCCCGGTACCAGCAGTAGAGGGACAGACCGCTGCAGTCGAATCCGACCGTGGACTCGCCCAGGCACTTGTCGTCGAGGTAGCCGTTCTCGTCGTCGCAGAAACCGAGGCTGGGGCCGAGCCGGTCGCCTCCGCCCCACGCGTAGGGGATGCCGATCTGGGCCTCGGCGACGGCGGCGACCCGTTGGCCGAGGGCGGTGGCGCGCTCGGACGGCGGCGCGGCGTGGGCCGGGGTCCGGGCTGTCGCTCCGGCCGCGGCCTGGGCCGCCGGGACGAGGGCGGGGGCCAGACCCGCCCCGAGGGCGAGGCCGAGCATCCGGCGCCGTCCGACCCCGGAGGCCTGGTCGCGGCTGGGCGGTGGGGACTCCATCGGTCGACTCCCGGGGTGGCTGCGGTACTGGTCGGGGCGTCCGGGGCGGGCCGGCGTGGCCGGGCGTGGCGTGCGGCGCTACGGACGGGCACCAGCATCGCGGTCCGGCAGCCCGGTGCGCCATCACCCGCAACGGTGAATCGTGGGCATACCGGCCTTGGCGGGGCCGGGAGTTCACCGTAAAAGCGTTTGACCGGCGTTCGTGAGGGGCCAACGATGGGCGCGAACGTTCGGTCGTGACCCTCGGAGGACCTCGTGAACAGCGCCGTCAAGCTGGTCCGCAGCACGCGCCTGACCCCGGCCGTCGACTACGCCTACGCGGCGGTCGTCGACGCGCCCGTCCGCTCGCTCTGGCTCGCCGGGGCCTGCCCGTTGGACGCCGAGGGGCGCACAGTGGCCGTCGGCGACTACGCGGGTCAGGCCCACCAGGTGATGCGCAATCTGATAACCGTGCTGGAGGAGACGGGCGCGGGGCTCACCGACATCGTGCGGACCACCGTGTACGTGGCCTCCGGCGACCAGGCGGACCTGGTCAAGGTGTGGGACGTCTACCGGGAGTACATGGGGGAGCATGACGTCCCGAGCACGTTGCTCGGCGTCTCGGTGCTCGGCTACCACGACCAGTTGGTGGAAGTGGAGGCGGTGGCCGTACTGCCCTGACGCGCCCCGCACCGTCGGGTTCAGTAGGCGGCGAGCAGGGCGTCCAGCTTCTGGTAGCCCTCGACCACGCCCCGCTCCATGCCGCTGGCCAGGATGGCGTCCCGGGCCGCAAGGCTGTCGACCACCGACAGCACGGTGACACGGGTGCGGCTCCCGCCGACGGGCTCGAACACGGCGGTGTCCAAGGAGACGCCGTCCGGCACGCCCTCGAAGGTGAAGGTCTGAACGAGCCGGGTGGCCGGCCGCACCTCGTGGAACGAGCCGTAGAAGCCGGCGACTTCCCGGCCCTCGCGGTACACCGAGTAGCGGTAGCAGCCGCCGGTGCGGGCGTCCCAGGTGTCGATCTTCATGTCGAGGTCCCGGGGGCCGAGCCACTGGGCGACCAGTTCCGGCTCGGTCCAGGCCCGGAAGACCTGGTCCTGCGGGGCGTCGAACTCCCGGACGATCCGGATGGTGGGAAGGGCGGGGTCCGCTTCGATCCGGGTCTCACGGTCGGTGGGGGTCATGACGGGCTCCTTCGTTCTGCTCGGCGCGGGGGTTGTCGGGCTCGCGCCTGCTGGGCTCAGGCTTGCTGGGGTCCGGCTTGCCGGGGTCGGGCTTGCCGGGGTCGGCCCTTGTGTCTCGGTCCGGGGTCCGGACCTGTCGGGGCGGGGTCCGCAGGTCTGGCTCGGCATCAGTGCCGGTGCCAGTGCCGGGTTCGGGGTCGGTGCCGGGTTCGAGGTCGGTGTCGGTGTCGGGGTGGGCACCGGGGGCCGAGGTGTTCACTGCCGCGAGGACGGCGTCCAGGCGGCTGAACCGATCCTCGGCCTGGCGGCGGTAGCGTTCGATCCAGCTCGTCATCAAGTCGAACACCTGCGGCTCCAGATGGCACGGCCGCCGCTGGGCGTCCCGGCTGCGGCTGACCAGTCCGGCTTCCTCCAGGACCTTGAGGTGTTTGGACACCGCCTGCATCGAGATCGCGTAGGACTCTGCCAGCTCGCCGACCGTGGCGTCCCGGATCGAGAGTCGGGCCACGATGTCGCGCCGGGTGGGATCGGCCAGGGCGACGAACGCCCGGGAGAGCGGATCGACGGCCACCGCACACCTCTGTTCATCCTCAACCGATTGGTTGATGACCACGTTACTCCTGCCAGGGGCACTGTCAACCGATCGGTTGAGGAGGGGGCGCCCGCCGGTGTTCACGCGGCCGGCGCGGCGAAAACCGGTCGCTCGGTATTTCTTGGTGGGGCGGCTCAGGGCCTTCATTGCGGAGGCGGCGGGGCCTCGGAACCCTGTGGTTGCCCGGCGCCCACCCCTGGCGCACCTGGGACGACCGGGAGGAGGGGTGAACGGTTGGGTGGGGAGCGGACGAAGTTTGCAGCGATTCCCTCGGCCGCGCGGTTCCCGGACCTTCGGTAGCTAAGATACGGGGTATTTGGTTTTGTTTGCGGAAGCTCAGGGCGGGGTGGTGGCGGTGGTGCGGCAGGAGCGGGCGCGTCGGACGCGTCGGCTGATCCTGGAGGCCGCGGCGTCGGTCTTCGACGAGTTCGGCTACGAGCGCGCCACGATCGGGGAAGTGGTCTCCCGGGCCGGGGTCACCCGGGGCGCGGTGTACTTCCATTTCGCCTCGAAGCGGGATCTCGCCAGAGGAGTGGTGGAGGAGCAGTTCGGCCAGGACGGTGTGCCCGAACGCAGCTGCAAGCTCCAGGAGTTCGTGGACACCGGCATGGTGGTCGCCCACCTGATGCCGCGTGACCCGCTCCTCAGCGCGGGTGCCCGGCTCTCGCTCGGCCAGGACCTGTCCGACGATCTCGGTGGCGGTGCGATCCGTACCTGGATCGACCGGACGGAGGCGCTGCTGGTGGCCGCCGGCCAGCGCGGAGAACTGCTGCCGCACGTCGTCCCGGCTGACACCGCGTGGGTGATCACCGCGGCCTGGACGGGCGTGCAGATCCAGTCCCAGAAGCTCTCCGGTCGCGCCGACCTGGAGCAACGGGTGTCCGGACTGTTCCAGCACCTGATGCCGAGCATCGCGGTGCCCGGCGTGCTGGGCTCGCTCCAGATGGGGCCGGACCGCGGCGCCCAGGTGGTCGCCGAGGCCGCGGCGGGCCGTTCGGCCCCGCACGGGGGCGAGGAGTCGACGGACGCTCGCGCCGGGACTGCCGAACGGGTGGCGGCCGGTTTGTGACCGGCAGGGGTGACCGGAGCCGGTCCTGGACGGCCGCCCCGGCTGCCCGGTCCGTGGTAGCCGGTCCTGCGCGGAAGGCGGCTACGAGACGGGAACCCACGCCGCTCCCGGACGGGCGCGGCCGCGGAAGCGAACGGAGCGTTCGGGCCCGCGCGTACGGGCGGGCGGCTGAGGCCGCTGGGGCACGTCACCTCCGCTGACGGTGCGGAACCGGCACCTCTGCCGAGCGGTGGGGGGCAAGAACCCCCGCCGAGCGGAGTCTGGCCTCGGTGAGCGCCGTCAGCCGGGCCGAGACCGGCGCCCGTTCCTCCCGGTGATGGTTGATCAGCCGGTACTGGGCAGAGGCCCTGGTCCAGGCCCGCAGGCTCGCGGGATCACCCAGCAGGGCGGGATTGGCGAGGTAGCGGTCGGCCATGGCGGCGGCGAGTTCCTCGATCCTCGGGTCGTCCGGTTCCCAGTCCTCGGCCTCCTGGCCGCGCTTGGCGAGATCGACGAACTCAGGGTCGTCGAGGCAGTGTTCGAGCTGTGCCACGAAGCCGTCGAAGCCCTCCGGCACCAGGGCCCGGGCCAGCACCAGCGCCTCGCGCTGTGCGGCCACGTAGTCGGGGCTCAGCCCGAGGCCGGGCATCCGGTCCAGGACGGCGCAGGCGCGGTCGGGCAGCAGCGCCCGATCGCCGTCGGCGAGCCGCTGCAGCGTGTCGCGGCGCGCGGTCAGCTCTGCGATCCGGTCGTTCAGCCGCCGCTCGACATCGGCCAGGGCGGCAGTGAACCGCTCGGCGTCGGCGTCGAGCAGGGGTCCGATCTCGGCGAGCGGTACGCCGGCGGCGGCCAGTGTCCGGACCTGTACCAGCCGCAGCAACTCGTCCGAACCGTACCGCCGGTAGCCGGATCCGTCGCGCCGCGGTTCGTCGACCAGCCCGAGCTGGTGGTAGTGCCGCACCGTCTTCACCGTGACGCCGACGAAGGCCGCCGCCTGCCCGATGGTGACTCCGTTCATCACTGCTCAGCCTGTCCTTCTCCGGCCTGGCGGATGCGCGGCCCCGCCAGGCCGTGGGTGAACGGACCCCGCCGGCCTGACCGGCTCGGCGTGGCCCCGGTGTCTTCTGCGCGGGGCGAGTTCGGAAGGAGCCCCCGGTCCCGCAGGGTACGGCCTTCGGCGGTCAGCTCCTCGGCCGGGCCGGATCGGTCCGCCCGTCCAGGAACACCGCCTGGACGAGCCGCTGTTGGGCGTTCTGGAACGCCGGCGCGATGGACAGCTCGGCGTCGTCCACGTAGTTCAGGCCGGCGGTCATGGTCGTGCCGCCGTCGGCGGTGCTGTACATCAGCGCTGCCGAGCCGATGGTCGCGCCGTTGTGGTGGAAGAGGGTGGGGCCGCCGGGGCCGGTGTCCTGGACGAACACCCCGAGGCCGTAACCGACGGTCGCCTCCGGCGTGCGCATTTCCGCCAGTAGAGCGGCCGGCAGCAGCCTGCCGCCCATCAGGGCGGAGAAGTAGACATGGAGGTCCTGGGTGGTGGTGATCATGTCACCACCGGCCGAGACCCAGGAGGGGTTGTGGCGGGTGACGTCGACCGTCCGCTCTCGCCCGGCGTCCCGGTAGCGGTAGTAGCTGCGGTTGTGGGGCTCGGGGACGTCCGGCGAGGCGCCCGGTGCCACGGTGCCGGTCAGGCCCAGCGGTCCCAGCACGAGCCGCTGCAGCTCCTCGGCGAACGTGCGGCCGGTGACCTGCTCGATCACCAGGCGGGCCAGCACGTAGTTGGTGTTGGAGTAGCTCCAGCCCGTCCCCGGCGCGAACCGGCCCGGCCTGGACAGGGACAGTCGGACGAGGTCCTCGGGCCGGTAGGTGCAGAACCGGTTCCTCACCCACTCCTCGCCCTGCCAGGGCACCCCCGGCTCGACCGTCCCGTCCTCGCGGAGCTCGCCGGTGTGGTTGAAGATCCCGCTGGTGTGCTGCAGCAGCATCCGCACCGTGATCCGCCCGTCCAGGCCGAAGCCGGGGAGGTGCTCCTCGACCGGCGTGTCCAGGCCGATCCTCCCCTCCGCGACCAGCATGAGCGCCGTGGTGGCGACGAAGCTCTTGGTGGTGCTGCCCGCGCGGAAGTGACCGTCGGTGTGCGCCTCGGCGCTGCGGCCCGACTCCCTGACCCCTGCGCCGCCGACCCATGTGCCGTGCTCGTCGTTCACCCGCAGCTGGACTCCGAGGAAGCCGGACTCGGCGATCTCCTCGATCGCCCGCCGCAGCTCCGGTCGGTCCTGCCGCCGGTCGGTCCGGGTGGTGGACATGCCGCTCCTCCGCGTCGTGGTGCCCGGTGCCTGCCCCGGGCCGATGCGACGACCCTCCACCCTGCCCCAGGGGCAACCTCAACCGTGTTCCGGATCACATGTGCCGCCCGCCTGACCTCACCGCACCCTTCCCGGGGCCGGGCCCGCCGGTCCGTCCCGGTGGGCCGCGCCGTCGCGCGGGGGCGCCTCCGGCGGCAGGATCGAATGTCAGTGCTGCTCGACATGATGGGGCCATGAAGGACGCAGCCACGACGGCTTCCCCCGCAGCTCCCGCCTGCCCGGCGGCCCCGGCCTCCCCGGCAGCCCTCGCCTCCCTCGCGGCCCTGGCCTCGCCGGCGGCCTACGCCGAGGCCGTCGCCACGGCCGTCCGCGCCGCCGCCGCGTACTACGCCGACGGTGCCACCCCGCTCGGGGACGACGAGTACGACGCCCTGGTGCGGGCCATCGAGGCCTACGAGCGCGAGCACCCCGGCGAGGTGCTGCCCGAGACGCCCACCGGCAAGGTGGCCGGCGGCGCGGCCGTCGGAGACGTCCCGCACAGCGCGCCGATGCTCTCGCTCGACAACGTGTTCTCGGCCGAGGAGCTGGAGTCCTGGGCCGCCGGGCTGGAGCGCCGGCTCGGCCACCCGGTGGCCGCCTGGTGCGTCGAGCCGAAGCTGGACGGGCTCGCCGTGGCCGCCCGCTACCGGGCCGGCCGGCTCACCCGACTGCTCACCCGGGGCGACGGCCTGGCCGGCGAGGACATCACCCACGCCGCCGACACCGTCCTCGGCCTCCCGGCCCGGCTCGCCGAACCGCTCGACGTGGAACTGCGCGGCGAGGTGCTCCTCACCCACGAGCAGTTCGAACGGGCCAACGCCGTCCGCACCGCCCACGGCGCCACTCCCTTCGCCCATCCGCGCAGCGGCGCCGCGGGCACCCTGCGGGCCAAGGACCGCGCCTACCGGCTCGAGCTCACCTTCTTCGGTTACGACGCCCTCGGCCTGCCCGGCCTCGACCACGGCGACCTGCTCGCCCGGCTGGCCGAACTCGGCGTCGGCACCGCCGCCGGTACGCAGGCGGCGCCGCGTCGCTGCGCCACCCTCGCCGAGGTGGAGCAGCGGATCGGCGAGATCGCCGGAATGCGCGCCGCGCTGCCGTTCGGGATCGACGGCGTGGTGGTCAAGGCGGACGCGGCGGCCGATCAGGAGCGGGCCGGCTCCGGCTCCCGGGCCCCGCGCTGGGCGGTGGCCCGCAAGCTGCGGGCCCAGCACAAGGTGACCCGGCTGCTCGGGGTGGAGTGGAACGTCGGGCGCACCGGCATCATCGCGCCCCGGGCTGTGCTCGAACCGGTGGTGATCGACGGTGTCACCGTCACCTACGCGACGCTGCACAATCCGGCCGACATCGAGCGCCGCGGCCTGATGCTCGGGGACCAGGTGTTCGTCTACCGGGCCGGGGACGTCATCCCGAGGGTGGAGGCCCCGCTGGTCGACGAGCGCACCGGCGCCGAACAGCCGATCGCCTTCCCCGAGGCCTGCCCGCGCTGCGGCGACGCCATCGACACCTCCGAGCAGCGCTGGCGCTGCGTGCGGGGCCGCGGCTGCCAGACCGTCGCCTCGGTGATCTACGCGGCCGGCCGCGACCAGCTGGACATCGAGGGGCTCGGCGGCACCCGGGCCGTCCAGCTGGTCGAGGCCGGTCTGGTGACGGATCTCGCCGACCTGTTCACCCTCAGCCGGGAGCAGCTGCTCACCCTGGAGCGGATGGGCGACACCAGCGCGGACAAGCTGCTCGCCGCCATCGAGACCGCCCGCACCCGGCCGCTGAACCGGGTGTTCTGCGCCCTCGGCATCCGCGGGACCGGCCGCACCATGTCGCGCAGGATCGCCGCCCACTTCGGCAGCATGGCCGCGATCCGCGCCGCCGACGCCGAGGCGCTGGCGGCCGTGGACGGCATCGGGGTGGAGAAGGCGGCCGTGATCCTGGCCGAACTCGCCGCCGTGGGGCCGCTGTTGGACCGGCTGGCGGCGCAGGGGGTGGGCGTCGGGGTGACGGAGCCGGCCGCTGCCGTAACAGCCCCTCCGACCGCAGCGGACCAGGGCGGTTCGGTCGGCCCGCTGGCCGGGCAGAGCGTCGTCGTCACCGGCAGCATGACGGGTGCTCTGGCCGATCTCTCCCGCAACGCGGTGAACGAGCTGATCGAGCGCGCCGGCGGCAAGGCCTCCTCGTCGGTGTCCAAGCGCACCACGCTGCTGGTCGCCGGTGAGAAGGCGGGCTCCAAGCGGGCCAAGGCGGAGGAGCTCGGCGTGTCGATCACCACGCCGGAGGAGTTCGCGGTGCTGGTGGCCGACTTCCTCCCCTGACCTGCCGGCCCGGCCGGACCTGGCCCCGCCGGACCTGGCCCCGCCGGACCCGGCCCGCGGATCCGCCGGCCCTCCGGTGTGCCGGCCCGCCGGCCCGCCGTTTCCCGGGTCGCGCCGGGTACCAGAAAAGGCCTGATCACCGGCGGCGCCGGTGCGGTAAGGTGACCGACGCCGCATACGACCGTCACGCAGGGAGGTGAGACCCATTACCGGTATGTCCGAACGGGTGCTCCCGGAGCGCGGCCGTGCGGGCGCCCCGCGCGCGTAGCGCGGACGCGTCGACGCGGCGTCGGCCCTGGCGGGAGCCCCGACGGAGTCCTCCGTTGTCCTCCTGTCCTGCCCAAGGGGTCCCTTTGCCGGTCTTTCCCTCCACCGCTCTCCGTTCCTCGGTCGTCGCCCGGCTGCGTGCCGCCGGCTGCGTGTTCGCCGAGGACGAGGCGCGGATCCTGCTCACCGCCGCCGCCACACCCTCCGGACTGGCTGCCATGGTCCGGGCCCGCGCCGAGGGGCGGCCGCTCGAACACGTCGTCGGCTGGGCGGAGTTCGCCGGGCTGCGGATCGCCGTCGACCCCGGCGTGTTCGTGCCGCGCCGGCGCAGCGAGTTCCTGGCCGCCGCTGCCGCCCGGCTGGCCCGCCCCGGTGCGCTGGTCGTCGACCTGTGCTGCGGCAGCGGTGCGCTCGGTGCCGCCGTGGTGGCTGCGGCCGGCCACCCGGTCGAGCTCTACGCGGCCGATCTCGATCCGGCCGCCGTCCACTGCGCCCGGCGCAACCTGGCGGGCACCGGCGCGCGGGTCTTCGAGGGCGACCTGTTCTCCGCCCTGCCCGACGCGCTGCGCGGGCGGGTGGACGTGCTGATCGCCAACGTCCCGTACGTTCCGACCGGTGACATCGAACTGCTGCCCACCGAGGCCCGGGTCCACGAGGCCCGGCCCGCACTGGACGGCGGCACCGACGGGCTGGACGTGCTGCGCCGGGTGGCCGCCGGGGCGCCGGGCTGGCTGGCCGCCGGAGGGTCGCTGCTGTTCGAGACCAGTGACCGGCAGGCGGCGGGCGCACTGGCCGTGGCCCGGGCGGCCGGCCTGGCGGCCGTCGCCCGCCGGGACGACGAACTGGACGCCACGGTGGTCGTCGCGACCAGGCCGTGAGTGAGGACCGCCCCGGTCACCGCACCCCCGTGACGGTGGCCGGGACGGTCGGGACAGTCGGACCAACTCCCGAGCCAGCGCCCGGTCAGCCCTCGGACCAGCGCCCGGACCGACCCCCGGTCCAGCCCCGCTTCGGCCCGTCCTCAGATGGTGGTCCCGTACACGTGGTCCACGGGGATGGTGAGCAGCACCCGGCGGTCCGCGACCATCGCCTGGCGGTACTCCGCCCAGTCCGGGTGCTCCCCGGCGGCCCGGCGGTAGTAGTCCACCAGCGCCTCGACCTCGGGCCCGTGCGGGTCGGTGCCCGGGCCGGTGAGGGTGGCGACGCCCTCGGCGGTCGCCCAGGAACGGCCGTCCGGTCCGGTGACCTCCAGGCTGACCCGCGGATCCCGGCGCAGGTTCGCCGTCTTGGCGAGCCCCTCCCGGGTGGAGATCAGGATCGCGTTCGCCTCCCGGTCGTAGTAGGGCATGACGGGGGAGAGTTGGGGACGGCCGTCCGCCTTGATGGTGGCGAGGATGCCCAGGCGGCTCTGGGCGAGGAGCGCGTACGGGTCGTAAGCAGTGGTGGTCATGGGACCATCATCGGGCTTCACACCGGTGTCAAGGTCAAGGGGTGGCAGGTGTGTTGCGCAGCGGGTGCGCGCGGCGGACGGCGGACGTCCGCCGCGCCGCCCCGTCGCCCCGCGTGTGACCGACACGCCCAGGAGTCTCCACGGCGACGGGGCGCATCCGCAACACGCCGCTCGCCGCGGTCAGTTCGGCGCCAGCTTCCGGACGGCGCCGGACAGCGCGGTCGCGGTGCGGCGCACGTCCGCGTCCGTGGTGCGCCAGTTGCTGAAGGCCGCGCGCAGGGCGGCCTGCCCGCCGTAGCGGGTGGG
Source organism: Kitasatospora sp. NPDC001539 (assembly GCF_040298565.1). Lineage (NCBI taxonomy): Bacteria > Bacillati > Actinomycetota > Actinomycetes > Kitasatosporales > Streptomycetaceae > Kitasatospora > Kitasatospora sp. NPDC001539. Next base: position 33,194 of record NZ_JBEPAK010000010.1, read on the forward strand.
CGTCAGGAAGGCCTCGTCGGAGACCTCGGCCGCGAGCGCGGCGAGCCGCTCCGGGGTGGGGTCCTCGGCCAGCGTGAAGCAGACCACGTTGAGCCGGACCGGGGCGAGCAGGCGCAGGCCGTCGGTCGCGTCGACGGCCTCGCCGAGCGCGCGGGCGCCGGTGACGCAGCGTTCCACGATCTCCCGGTGCCCGGCCCGGCCGTAGGCGCGCAGGGTGAACCAGGCGGCGAGCGCGCGCAGTCGGTGCGAGTTCTCCGGGGTGAGGTGGACGAGGTCCGGGTGCTCGCCGAGGGGGCCGAGGTAGGCGGCGGCGTTCCGGAAGACCTTCGCCTGGAGGTCGCGGCGGCGGGTGAACTGCACGGCGCTGTCGTAGGGGACGTTGAGCCACTTGTGGAGGTCCACGCAGACCGAGTCGGCGAGGTCCAGGCCGGCCACCAGCCCGGCGTGCTCCGGCACGAGGGCCGCGAAGGCGCCGAAGGCGGCGTCCACGTGCAGCCAGAAGTCGTGACGGTCCCGGAGGGCCGCGATCGCGGTCAGGTCGTCGAAGTCGACGGTGTTCACGGTGCCCGCGTTCGCCACCACGACGCACGGGCCTTCGGCCTCGGCGAGTGCCCGCTCCAGCGCGGCGACGTCCACGGCCTCGCGGCCGGGCAGGGTGGGCACGGCGGTCAGTGCCCGGCGGCCCAGGCCCAGCACGCTCAGCGCCTTGGACACGCTGGAGTGCGCGCTGCCCGACAGCACCCGCACCCGGCCCAGCGCGGCGGCCCCGTCCTCGGCCACGTCCACGCCGAGCCGCTCGCCGAGCCACTCCCGGGCGATCGCCAGACCGACGGTGTTGGACATGGTCGCACCGCTGACGAAGGTCCCGTCGTGCGCGGGGGAGAGGCCGAACAGGTCGCGCAGCCAGCCGACGGTCTCCGCCTCCAGGTGCTGACCGGCCGGATCCAGCGAGGAGTTGGAGTTCTGGTCGGCGGTGGAGGTCAGCCAGTCGCCCGCCAGCGCGGCCGGAGTCGCGCCGCCCGTGACGAAGCCGAAGTAGCGCGGGCCGGCGCCTGCCGACAGCCGGGGCTGCCAGCGTTCGCCGAACGCCGCCAGGGCGGCTCGCAGGCCCTCGCCCTCCTCGGGAAGCGGCTGGGCCGGTGTCGGCGGATCCGGGTGCCGGGGGACGACCGGGCGGTCGGCGAGGCCGGCGAGGAACGCGGCGGCCTGCCGTCGGGTCTCCTCCAGCAGGGCGGGCAAGTGGGCCAGGTCGGCGGCGAGTTCGGGGTGCATGGGGCTTCTCCGTTGATCGGACGTCAGCCCGACGGTAGCGGGACGGAGAGACGGTGTCGCGGGCCAATCCGACCCGAGTGGCCTGGTCGGAGGAGGTGCGCCGACCGCCGGGGGCGGGACCGGCGCCGACCTCACTCCAGCGCGGACGCCTTGCGCAGCAGCACCGACCGCTCCCGCGCATTGCCGCACAGGCGGGCGGCCAGCTCCAGCTCGGCCCTGGCCTCGACGGTGCGGCCGAGCCGGACCAGCAGCTCGCCGCGCACGGTCGGCAGCAGGTGCGAGCCCGACAGCCGGCCGGCGGCGACCAGGTCGTCCACCAGGCTCAACGCCTCCTGCGGACCGCTCGCCATCGCCACGGCCACCGCCCGGTTGAGCTCCACCACCGGCGAGGGGGCCACCCGGCCGAGCGCCTCGTAGAGGAGCACGACGCGCTCCCAGTCGGTCTCCCGCACGGAGGGCGCCACGGCGTGGCAGGCGGCGATGGCGGCCTGCAGACCGTACGGGCCGAGCCCCCGCCGCAGGGCCGAGGCCCGGCCGAGCGCAGCCAGACCGCGCCGGATCGCCGACCCGTCCCACAGCCTCCGGTCCTGGTCCTCCAGCAGGACCGGCTCGCCGTCCGGCCCCGTCCGGGCGGGGAAGCGCGCGGCCGTGAGTTCGAACAGCGCGAGCTGCCCGTGCACCTCCGGGTCGGCGGGCAGCAGCGCTGCCAGCATCCGGGCCAGCCGGACGGCCTCGTAGGCGAGGTCCGGGCGCAGCAGGCGGTCGCCGGTCGTCGCCGTCGACCCCTCCGTGAAGATCACGTACAGCACGCTCAGCACGGCGCCGAGTCGCTCGCGCCGCTCCTCGGGCGGCGGCAGCTCGAAGGGGACGTGGGCCGCGGCGAGCGTCTTCTTCGCCCGGGTGATCCGGGCCTGGACGGTCGGCACCGGCACCAGGAACGCCCGGGCGACCTCCTCGCTGGACAGGCCTCCCACCACGCGCAGAGTGAGCGCGACCCGGGCCTCGGGCGAGAGCACCGGGTGGCAGGCGGTGAACATGAGCGCGAGGACGTCGTCGTCGACCCGGTCGGGGTCGAACGGCAGGTCGTCCTCCGGCCGCTCGGGCGCGGCCGCCGCGCCCGAGCTGAACTCACCCTCGACCAGCGGGCCCGCGAGCGCCGCGTACCGCTCGTCCAGCGCCGACCTGCGGCGGAAGGCGTCGACGGCCCGCCGCCGTGCGGTCGCCAGCAGCCACCCCACGGGGCTGGCGGGGGCGCCGTCCCGGGACCAGGACACCAGCGCCTCCGCCAGCGCCTCCTGGGCGACGTCCTCGGCGAGCGCGAAGTCCCCGGTGTAGCGGGCCAGCGCGCCCACGATCCGGGCGGACTCGATCCGCCAGACGGCCTCGACGGCCCGCCGCGCCGACTCGGCGACCGGCGGGCCGTCGGGGACACCGGACGTCACAGCTGGCCGGTCCGCTCGCGCCAGGCCCGCTCCTTGACGATCCACTCGTTGTCCTGGGGGAACTCGTCGATGCCCGGCACACGGCGGACCTCGCACTTCGAACCCGGGACGGCCGGGAGCCGCTTGGCCCACTCGACCGCCTCCTCCTTCGAGGCGACGTCGATCAGGTAGAAGCCGCCGAACAGCTCCTTCGTCTCACCGTACGGCCCGTCGGTGACCACCGGGGTCTCCCCGCTGAAGTCGACCACCACGCCCTGGGACGGATCGTCCAGCCCCTCCGCGGCGACGAGCACGCCCGCCCGGATCAGCTCCTCGTTGAAGCGGCCGACCGTTTCGAGCATCTCCTCGAAGGGCGTCTCCATCATCTTCGCGACGGACTCGTCCGTGCCGCGCATGATCAGCATGTACTTGGCCATCTTCGCTCTCCTCGATCAGGGGCCGTTTCTCGACCCTCTCAGACCTAGGTCGAACGGGACCAGCCCGGGATCGACACGAGGGACGGATTCGCAGGAATTTTTTTTCACGGGTGCCCCGGACGCCTTGGAGTGCCAGGTCAGGCCGGTGCCCCGCGGTGGGTGCTGCGTCGTGCACGCGAGGACGCGGTGGACACTGCGTGGCGCACGCGAGGACGCGGTGCGGTGCTGCGTCGTGCACGCGAGGGAGCGGTGCCGTGCCGCGCCGTGCGCATCCGGTCCGGGCGCGCCGGTCGCTTCCGCGGGGAAACCGGGCGCCCACGAGGTTTGGCCCGCCCGAACGGCGGTAGACGCGTGTCTCGGGTGGAGCCGAAGGACGGACGGTCCCACTTCAGGGGACGGCCCCGGACGCCGGACCGGTCCACCGCCCCGTTTCGACAGCCGTCCCGTCAACCAACCCGGAGGGCACCGTGATCGTCGTCGGCGTCATCCTGCTCATCATCGGCTTCGTCACCGGGATCTCGATCCTGTGGACCATAGGCATCGTCCTGCTCGTCATCGGCCTCATCCTCTGGATCGCGGGCGCTCTGGGACACGCTGTCGGTGGACGTCGCCACTACTACTGACCGGTCCGGTGCTTCCGACCGGTCCCGTCCGGCCGATGGCGGGTCCGCGGTGACGGACAACACCCGGACCGTGAACGCGGCGACCCGGGCCCTGCGGCCCGGGCCGTTCGCGACCCCGGACGGCGCGGAGCCCGAGGACCGCAAGCCCCAGGACCGCATGCCCCAGGACCGCACGCCCGAGGAGCGCGAGCCCGAGGGGGGCCCGCCGACGGTCGGAGTCGAGGAGGAGTACTTCCTCGTGGACGCCGGCACCCGCGCCGTGGTGCCGGCCGGTCCGCAGCTCGCCGCCCGGGCCGCCGGTGTGCTCGGCGCGTCGGTGTCGGGGGAGTTCACCGATCTCCAGATCGAGGTGCGGACGACACCCTGCACCACCATGGACGAGCTGTCCGCCCAACTGGCCCGGTTGCGCCGGGAGCTGGCCGCCTGCGCCGCCACCGCGAACCTGAGGGTGTGCCCGAGCGGGACGCCCGTGATCGGCGGCGGCGCCGGTGCGGTCCCCGTGGGCGACCACCCCAGGTACCGCGAGGGCGTGGACCTGTTCCGCACGATGATGGACGACTTCGCCGTCAGCGCGCTGCACGTCCACGTCCACCTGCCCGACCGCGAGGTCGCGGCCCTGGCCGGGAACCACCTGCGGCCCTGGCTGCCGTTGCTGGTCGAGATGAGCGCCAACTCGCCCTTCCACGCCGGACGGGACACGCGGTACGCCAGCTGGCGGTCGGTGCTGCGCCTGCGCTTCCCGAGCCTCGGGCCGCCGCCGTGGGTCGACTCCTTCGACGGCTACCGGCAGGTCGCCACGGCCATGGCGGACGTCGGGGGCATGTCCTTCGCCGAGCTGCCGTTCTGGGACACCCGCCCCCACCCCTGCCTGCCCACCCTGGAGGTGCGCTGCATGGACGTCCCGGCCGACGCCGCCGACTCCGTGGCGCTGGCGGCCGTCGTGCGGGGCCTGGTGGTGACCTCCGCCCGCCTCGCCGAGCAGGGTGACAAGGGCCCGCGGCTTGGCGGCGAGGTACTGCGGGGCGCGTACTGGTACGCCACCCGGGACGGCTGGCCGGGGGAGGGCGTGGACGCGCTCTCCGGCCGGAGACTGCCGGCTCCCGAGCGCGCCCGGCGGCTGGTGGCGCACATCGGTGCGGCCCTGGAGGAATACGGCGACCTGGAACGGGTCGACGCCTTCCTCGACCGGCTGGCTGCCCGGGGCAGCGGCGCCCACCGCCAGCGCGCCGCCTACCGTTCGGGCGGTCTGCCGGCCGTCGTGGACGACCTGGCGGCCGGCATGACCGCCCCCGACACCGCCCGCACGGCGGATCACGCGGCGGCGCCACCGCCGTAGGCGTGCCAGGTTGAAGGGGCGCGACCGGAGCCGAGCGGGGAACGGACCCCGCCGACGGCCGCCCGTGAACTCAGGAGGAGGAGCCGATGGACACGATCCTGGACTCAGACGGCCGGCCGGCCGCCACCGGTGCGCCCGGCACCGCCGACCGGCCGCCCGAGCCCCCGACGGTCGAACAGGCCGTACGGGTGCGCCGCGACGGCTACGCCCGGCTGGGCGCCGCCGACCTCGGCGTCGACCTCGAGGCCATGGCGGACGACTTCGCGCGGCTCGCCGGCGCCTACGACGACCTGCCCCCGGACCCGTACGCCAAGGAGACCAACCGGTTCCGCCGCTACTCCCACGCCGTCTACCTGCCCTGGACCGGTGAACTGTCCTACATCCCCGGCGCGCCCGACGACGAGTTCGGCACCGTCACCGAGTACTGGCAGGACGAGCACAACCCCGAGTACCCGAGGGTGCGCCGTCGGCTGCCCGACATCCCGACCGCCCTGCACGGCAACCGGCTGCTCGACGCACTGATCCGGGCCGACCTCGAGCACGCCCTGTGGCTGGAGGGCCTGCACCGCGTCCCCGTCTACGTCGGCATCCACCTGATCGCGCTCGGCGTCCGGGACCGGGACCAGGTAGCGGTGTCCTCGCCGAACTGCCTCCACCAGGACGGTGGTTCACCGGCGACCTTCACCTTCGCCCACCTCGTCGGACGGCGGAACATCGAGGGCGGCGAGAACGTCATCGCCACCCCAGAGAGCGCCGGCCGGCAACCCGACGCACTGCCCCCCGAGGCCGTCCACGACCGCTTCGTCCTGAGCGACCCGCTGGACGGGTACGGCGTGCACGACTGCCGGGTCAGCCACTACGTCGGCCCGGTCCGACTCGGGGACGACGGCCCCGAGGGCCGGCGCGACATCCTCATCGTCGGCGTCGCCCCCTACACACCCGGGCTGTAGCCCGACCCGACGGCGCGGCAGGGGACCGGGCCACCGGCCCGGTCGCCCCGCCCTCGCCGGATACCCGCTGCGGGCGCTACCGCCGGGGCAGCTCGGCCCGGCGGACCGCCCGCGAGGCGAACGCGAGGGCCGCCCCGAGACAGGCCAGGCCGCCGCAGCCGGCGAAGACCGGCGCCGCGCCCCAGACTCCGATGGCGGCGCCGACCACCGGGTAGCTGAGGGGCGCGAGGCCGACCATGGTCAGCATCGCGACGGAGGTGACCCGGCCGAGGTAGGCCGGGTCGGCGGCGGTCTGGATCAGGGCACTGTCCAGGCTGCCGAAGACGCCCGCGCCCAGCCCGACGAGCGCGCCCAGCAGCGCGGCCGCCCCCAGGCTGGGAACCGACGCCATGGCGGCCGCACCCACGCTGCCCGCCGCCAGCGTCGCCACCATCGTCAGACCGGGCCGGGGGAGCCAGCCGACGACGGCGACCAGCGCGGCCCCGGCGGCAGCACCTGCGCCGAAGCAGGCGACGATCCAGCCGTAGCCTGACGCGCCCCAGCCGCGTTCGGCGTTCAGCAGCACCAAGCCCACGTTGAGGATGCCGGACAGGCCGAGCTCGCTGACGGCCCCGGCGGCGACCAGCGGGCCGATCAGCGGATGGCGGCGGATGTAGCGCAGTCCGTCCAACAGCTCACCCCGGGCCTCGACCCCGCCCTGCGCCTGCTGCTCACGGCGGTCGGACGGACCGGACGGACCGGACGGCTCGGACCGCTCGGACGGCGCATCAAGGCGGCGGATCCGCACCGTCAGCAGCAGCGGTAGGGAGACGGCGAAGAGCAGGCCCGCGAGGGCGAAGGCGACGGCCGGACCGCCGAGCCCCATGGCCAGGCCGCCGAGCGGCGGCCCGGCGACCTGGCTGACGCGCATCACCAGCGAGCGCAGACCGGCGACCCGGGCCAGCTGGTCCGCGCCGGTGATGCGCGGCGGGAGGGCGCCGACGGCGGGAACGAAGAGGGCGTCCACCGCCCCGAAGACCACTGCCACCGCGGCCAGCAGCCAGAGTGCCGGTGCCGTGACGGCCACGGCAACGGCGGCGGCGAGGATCAGCAGGCAGCGCACGGTGTCGCTGCCGAGGATCACCCGGCGGGGGTCGAACCGGTCGGCGGCCACGCCGCCACCCAGCATCAGGACCGCCCGGGGCAGCGCCCCCGCGGCCATCACCATGCCGACCTCGGTGGGCCCGGCGGTCTTCTGGGCGGACCAGCCGAGGGCCAGGAAGTAGACGCTGTCGCCGACCAGCGAGGCCGTGTAGGCGGTGAGCCAGCGCAGCACGTTGGCATCGCGATGGGCAGGGGCAGGGGCAGGGGCAGGGGCAGGGGGGAGCAGGGGCGGTGCGGTCTCCACGGTGGCCAAGGCGGGCTCCAACTGGTCGGTGACGGCGCGGTGGTGGCGGACGGTGGCGGTGCGCGGAGCCGGGTCAGGGGCGGAAGGGGAAGCCGTACACGTGAACCGACACGTGCTCTCGGCCTTCGGTGTCACCGGCGGCCCGCGCGGCCTTCCCGCGATCCCGCCAGCGCCGCGACAGCGCCTGCAATTCGTCAGCCAGCTCGGCGAGTTCGGCTGAGGTGAGGTCGAGCATCCACTCGGTGCCGAAGGCCGCGTCAGTCCACTGTTCGCCCCAGGCGGAGCTCTGGTCGAGGTAGGCGCGGTACTGCGCGACGCGATTGTCGGCCAGGCCGCGGGTGACCGCGCTGACGGCGGCCGCGCCCTCTGGCGTGGCGGAGAGGTCCGACTCGCGGAAGCCCCAGCCCGCCTCCGACGCGACCTGCCACCACCGCTCCCGACCGTCGGCGCTCTGGGCGGGCGCCTCGGTGATGAATCCGTGCTCGGCGAGCTTGCGCAGGTGGTAGCTGACCAGGGAGGGCACCTGATCGACCTGCTCGGCGAGCTGGGAGGCGGTGGCGGTGCCCGCGGCGTAGAGCAGGCGGTACAGCTGCATGCGCAACGGGTTGGTGAATGCCTTCAGGCGGGACAGGTCGGTGATTCGCTCGGGTTCGGGGTGCTGAGGCATGCGGCCACCGTAGGTGTGAAAGGAAAATTTCGCAATAAAAATTTCCCACCTGCCGGTGGGTGGGCGTTTCCGGAAGGAAGGGAGGTGACCCGGGGTCAGGGGCTTTGCCGGAACAGCAAATCGGCTGGGCCTCCTGGCGGGTGCTCGCCCAGGATCGTGGGCGGAGCCCGCAGTGCGGGCAGGTGGCGCCGCTTCCCGCGCGCGCCGGGTCGAAACCTCGGAGGACGCATGCCGCAGCAGGACGCACTCACCCACCGACTGGTCTCCACCGGCGGCCGGCGGATCCATCTGGTGGAGCAGGGCTCCGGGCCGTTGGTGCTGCTGGTGCACGGCTTCCCGGAGTCCTGGTACTCCTGGCGCCACCAGCTCCCCGCCCTCGCCGCGGCCGGGTACCGCGCGGTCGCCCTCGATGTGCGCGGCTACGGCCGCTCCTCCAGGCCCGCCGACCCGGCGGCCTACCGGATGCGTGAGCTGGTCGAGGACAACGTCGCCGTGGTGCGCGCGCTCGGCGAGGCGTCGGCGGTGGTGGTGGGCCATGACTGGGGAGCGACGATCGCCGCCGACAGCGCGCTGCTCCACCCGGAGGTGTTCAGCGCGGTGGGGCTGCTCAGCGTCCCCTACGCTCCGCGTGGCGGTCCGCGACCCGGCGAGGTGTTCGCCGGGCTGGGCGGGGAGGAGGAGTTCTACGTCTCCTACTTCCAGCAGCGGGGGCGCGCGGAGGCCGAGATCGAGCCGGACGTCCGAGGCTGGCTCGCGGGCTTCTACGCGGCACTGTCGGCCGACACCATGCCGGCGCCCGGCTCCCCGGACCCGCACTTCGTCGCCACCGGCGGCACGCTGCGCGAGCGCTTCCCCTCCGGACCGCTGCCGGGGTGGCTCAGCGAAAGTGATCTGGACTTCTACGCCGGGGAGTTCGAGCGGACCGGCCTGACCGGGGCGCTGAACCGCTACCGGAACATGGACCGGGACTGGGAGGACCTCATGGCCTACCACGGTGCCCCCGTCACCCAGCCGGCGCTGTTCGTCGGCGGCACCCAGGACGCCTCCACCACCTGGCTGGCCGACGCGATCGCGGCCTACCCCGACACCCTGCCGGGGCTGACCGGCTGCCACCTCCTCGAGGGCTGCGGCCACTGGATCCAGCAGGAGCGGGCCGACGACGTCAACCGGCTGCTGGTCGAGTGGCTCGACGCGCTTCGGGGCTGAGCGCCGCGGTGTGCGGGCCGTCCTGTGCGGTGGGGCCGTGCGCCCCCTCGCCGCACGGCGATGCCGGGCCCGGCGAGGGGGAGGAGCGCGGCGCCCGGCGTCGAGGGGGGATCCCGCGGGTCAGGCCGTGGTGGCGGGGCCCGGTGGCAGGTGGACGGTCATGATCAGGTGGCAGGGCCCGGATCCGGCGCCGCGGTAGGTGTGCGGGGCGTCGCCGTCGAAGGTGGCGGTCTGGCCGGCCTCGACGGCGTGTTCGGTGCCGTCGACGACCAGGGTCATCCGGCCGGAGGTGACGCTGACCGTCTCCACGACGCCGGCCTGGTGCGGGTGGCTCGGGTACTCCTCGCCCGGTTCCAGCTGCCAGCGCCACACCTCGACCGGGGCCGGGCCGGAGGTGGTCAGCATCAGCCGGGCCTCACCGCCGTGCTCCCCCGTCCACAGGGGTGCGACGGCGTCGGCCGCGACGACGCGCACGCGGCCCTCGGGTCGGCCCTGCATCAGCGCGGACACCGAGATGCCCAGGGTGTCAGCGAGGCGCACCAGGGTGGCCAGGTTGGGGTTGCCCTGGGCCTTCTCCAAACCGACCAGGGCGCCCTTGCTGACCTGGGCGCGTCGGCTGAGCTCTTCCAGCGACAGCCCCGCGCGGACGCGGGCGGCCCGGACGTTGTGCGCGACCGTCCGCAGTGCTTCGGCCGTCTCGGTCACCTGATCACCATCCTCACTCGGACCACTCTAGTGCACCGCCCGGTCGGTTCGTTGGCACGCGACGGTCGGTTTGATGTACGTTGTGGTCGTTCCATTGTAAGTCCGCGAGGGATGTACCACGTGATCGCTCTGCTCCTTGCCCTCGGCAGCTCCCTCGCCTACGGGTGCGCCGACTTCCTCGGCGGTCTCGGGGCCCGCAAGGCCCACGTGCTGCGGACCGTGCTCATCGCCGCCCCGGCCAGCCTCGCCGTCGAACTGCTGCTGTGGCCCTTACTCGGCGCCTCGTTCGGCGCGGGAGCGCTCGGCTGGGGCGCCGCCTCGGGTGTCGCCTCCGCCGCCGCCTTCGCGCTGCTCTACCGCACCCTGGCGATCGGACCGATGAACGTGCTGTCCCCCGTGACGGCCCTGGTCTCCGCCGCGCTGCCGGTCGCCGTGGGACTGCTGCAGGGCGAGCACCTCGGCGCTGCCGGAGTGATCGGCCTGCCGCTCGCCCTGGTGGCGATCGTCCTGGTGAGCGCCGGCCAGGGTGCCGGCGCGGCGCGCCCCTCGCGCACCGCCCTGCTGCTCGCCTTCGGCGCGGGCGCCGCCATCGCCCTCCAGCTGGTCTGCCTGCACCAGGCGCCGACCGGCAGCGGCGTGGCGCCGCTGATCGTGGGCCGTGCGGTCTCCTCCGCGGTCACCCTGGCCGCGGCCGGGGCGATGCGCCGCAGGCTGGGCGCGGAGCGGCCCGCGTACGCGATGTCGGCCGCCGCCGGAGTACTGGACTCGGTGGCGAACCTGCTGTTCCTGCTCGCCGTGCGCAGCGGGGACCTCACGGTCGTCGCCGTGATCACGGCGCTCTACCCGGCCGGTACCGTGCTGCTCGCCCGCGGCGTGCTCGCCGAGCGCATCCACCGCGGCCAGGTCCTCGGGCTCGGCGCCGCCGCCCTCGCGGTCAGCCTCCTGGCCCTGGCCTGAGCCGCCGCCCTCGCGGTCAGCCTTGCGGCGCCGGCCCGAGCCGCCGAAGGCGGGCGCCGCCGAACCCCGGCGCTGCCGGAAGCCGGTACCGCCGCCGCGCCGGGCCGCCGATCACCTCCGGCGACCACGGCACGCCCCCCACCACCACAGGAAAGGACCGCCCATGCCCCGCCTCCGGCTCGACCCCGCCGTCGCCCACGCCTTCCCCGACACCCGCATCGCCGTGCTCACCGCCACGGGCCTGCGCGGCCAGGAGCCCTGGCCCGGCACCGACGCCGCACTCGCCGAACTGGAGCGAGGGCTCGCCGACGGCAGCCGGCGACCCGCCGACGAGACCGACCCGCGCATCGAGGCCTGGCACGCCGCCTACCGCTCCTTCGGCACCAATCCCCGTCGCAGCCGCCCCAGCGTCGACGCCCTCGGCCGACGCCTCGTCAAGCGCGGCACCCTGCCCCGCATCGGCCCCGCCGTCGACTCCTACAACGCCGTCTCCGTCCGGCACGGCCTGCCCGCCGGCGCCTTCGACCTGGACCGCGTCATCGGTGACATCACCATCCGCCACGCTGACGGCGGCGAGGCCTTCACCCCGCTCGGGGAGCCCGGCACCGTCGAACACCCCGCGCCGGGCGAGGTCGTCTACGCGGACGGCGACGGCGTGCTGACCCGCCACTGGAACCACCGCGACGCCCACCGCACCCGCGTCACCGAGGAGTCCGCCCGCGTCCTCTTCCTGCTGGAAACCGTCCGGGCCACCCGGGACGGGCACCTGCTCGACGCGGCCGCCGAGGAACTGCGGGGCCTGCTCGACCCCCACGCGGACCGGGTGGGGGTGCAGTTCCTCGGCCCGGAGCACCCGGACGTCCTCGTCTGAGCGTCGGGCCGGTGGGCCGTACGCTCCGGCGGGCGCGATGCCGTTCGGCCCTGCGCGCCGTTCGGTCCTGCGCGCCGTTCGGCCCGCCCTACGCGCCCGAGGTCCGCGCGGCGGCTCCGGCGCGGATCCGCTGACGCAGGAAGAGGGCGGCACGGTCCAGCGCCTCGTCCGCCTCGTCGAGGACGCCGGCGAACGCCTGGAACACGTGCGGCACGTCGGCCGTGACGTCGAGGATGACGTCCACGCCCGCGGCCCTCGCCCGCGCGGCCAGGCGAGTGGAGTCGTCCAGCAGCACCTCGTTGGAGCCGACCTGGATCAGCATCGGGGGGAAGCCGGTCAGGTCGGCGAGGACGGCCGGGCTGAGCAGCGGCTGGTGCGGGTCCGCTCCGGCGAGGTACATGGCTCCGGTGTGGTCGAGCGCCGCGCGGGTGAAGATGGGGTCGATGCCCTCCTTGGTGTCCATGCTCTCGCCGGTCCGGGTCGCGTCCAGCCCGGGGGAGAAGGCCAGGATCGCGGCGGGCAGCGGTAGGCCCGCGTCCCGGGCGGCCAGGCAGGTGGTGACGGCCAGGCCGCCGCCGGCGGAGTCCCCGGCGAACACGAGGGCCGAGGGGTCCGCGCCGCTGTCGAGGAGGGCACGGTAGGCGGCCACGCAGTCCTCGATCGCGGCGGGGAAGGGGTGTTCGGGGGCGAGCCGGTAGTCCAGCGAGTACGCGCCGAAGCCGGTCCTGGCCACGAGGTTGCCGGTGAGCGAGAGGGCGGTCTCGGGGGAGCCGAAGACCCAGGCGCCGCCGTGGAAGTACAGGATCGTTCCGGAGCCCGGGCCGTCCGTCCCCGCCTGCGGTCCGGGGTTCGGTTCGACGCGCAGGGCGGGCCGGTCGCCGAGCGTCGTCGGTGCGGTCCGGATGCGGTCGTGGGGCACGATCATCTGCGCCATCAACTCCCGGAAGCCCGCCCGGATCTGCTCGACCGACTGGGGGCCCTGGGGGTGCGGCTGCCGCAGAAGCCGGTCGATGCGTATGCGCTGGTCCCTGCTCATGGGCACACTCCTCGCAAGTAGCTTCCGGTACACTATATGCCATGGAATATACATCGGGTGGCGATCGGCATGCGGGCGAGCTCGCCAAGGTCTTCGCCGACCTGGTCCGCTGCGAGACGCGCGTGTACAACGCGCTCAACGACCGCCTGCGGGACGGGCACGGGATCGTCACCTCCCAGTACGAGTTCCTGAGCTACCTGCGTGACCACCCCGGGTGCCGGGTGGCGGACCTGGCCGGCGAGTTCGCCATCGGCGTCGGGGCGACGAGCAAGGGCATCGACCGGCTGGAGAAGCAGGGGTGGGTCGCCCGCCGGCCGAACCCCTCGGACCGCCGGTCCTCGCTGCTGGCCCTGACCGACGACGGCGCGCGGCTCGTCGAAGAAGCGGAGCGGACCTTCACCGGTGGGCTGGCCGAGCTGCTCGGCGGCAATCTCGACGGGCCCTCACTGTCGGCGGTCGCACAGGCCCTCTCGGCCCTGCGGTCCGCGCTCGAACGCGACCAGGTGGGCACGCCGATCGGCTGACGGGGGGGCGGGGTGACCTGACGTTCCGACAGGCCGCGCGTCGTCCGGGGATTGGGCGATGGCGGGCACCCGCCCCGGGGCGCCGGCCGAGTTCTTTGTGTCATCTGCCAGTACGGCGGCCGGGCCGGGGGCGGGAGACTTTCCGCCACGGCCGCCGCCCATCAGCACGTTCGGAACGGGGGGCGGCGGCCGTCCACAGGATGACGACACGGGAGGGGCGGCGCATGGGCGCGCAGCAGTACGACGAGATCGGTGAGGCGTTCGAGGGGTTCAAGTCGCTGCCGTTGATCCGGTACGGGGAAGTGCCCAGCTTCCTGGGCCTGGTCGGGGACGTGAGCGGGAAGTCCGTCCTCGACCTGGCGTGCGGCACCGGCTTCTACAGCAGGGAGTTCATGCGGCGCGGAGCCAAGGAGGTGCTCGGCGTCGACATCTCCGGTGAAATGATCGCCGTCGCCCGGGAGTTCGAGCGGCGGGAACCCCTGGGGGCGCGCTACGAGGTCGGTGACGTGGCCGAACTCGCGCCGCTCGACCGGCGGTTCGACATCGCGCTGGCGGTCCAGTGCCTCAACTACGCGCAGTCCCGCGCGGAGCTCGAACGGATGTGTCGCAACATCCACCGCAACCTGGTGCCCGGTGGGGAGCTCTTCGTGTTCGCCCAGAAGCCCGACTACCGGTTCGACTGCGCCTCCCTCGAGAAGTACGGGTTCCGCTGCGAGCCGACCGGCGAGGAGATCGAGATCGGCCCGCGGGTGCGGGTCACGGCGCTCCTCGACCCGCAGCCCATCAGCATCCTCGGCGTGGTTCCGCGCCGCGAGGTCTACGAGGAGTCCCTGCGGGCCGCCGGGTTCGGCGAGCTGGAGTGGGTGCCGCTGCAGGTGTCCGAGGCCGGTGTCCGCGAGTACGGCGAGGAATTCTGGGCGGACCTCCTCGCGAGCCCGCCGCTGGAACTGCTGCGCTGCCGCGCCTGAGGCCCTTCCCGGCTCGCCTCCCGCCCAGGGGGGGCGAGCCGCACCCGGCCGTGCGGACAGGGGGCACGCCGGCTGCGCCCGGCCCGGCGCCTTCGGCGGACTCCGGGCCGGAAGGGGCGCGCCGGCTCCTCCGGCGGTGGTTCAGTCGAGCCGGTGCTCGTGCCAGAAGGCGCTCAGGTCGACGGAGGTCGCGGCCTGGGCGGCGGCCTTGAAGTCGGCGGTGGTCGAGACGCCGAACCAGTGGGCGCCCGCGTAGTCGTGGAGCAGGGCGGCCATCGTCCCGGCCCCGATCAGACGGCGGAGTTCGTGCAGGGCGCAGGAGCCGCGGTCGTAGACGACCGCTTCGTAGCGGTCGGGGTGGGCGTCCCAGTAGCTCATCGCATTGGTGAGGCGTTCCTCGGCGGACCGCCAGGGCGTGGCGGCGGTGCAGCCCTCGCCGAAGTCGCCGAGGGCGAGGTCCATGGCGTACTCGGCGAAGGACTCGTCCAGCCAGGGCGCGCGGTACTGGTCGTCGCCCACGATGCCGTACCACCACTGGTGCGCCAGCTCATGGATGACGGCGGATGGCCTGATCCGGTCGAGGACGAAGGCCGGGTACTCCATGCCGCCGAAGTCGAAGGCGTCGTCCAGGACCAGGGCCAGCTCGCCGTACGGGTAGGCCCCGTAGCTTCTGGAGTGGGCGTCGACCGTCCGCAGGGAGAGGTCGAGCATCGCGCGGGCGTCCTCGGCGCGGATGCCCGCGGCCGCGTAGACGGCGATCCGGACGCCGTCGGCCGAGCGGCCCGTCATGCGACGGAACGGCCCGGCGGCCCAGGCGAACCTTCGTACCCGGCGGGCCGTGGCCCGGGTGAGCGTACGGCCCGGCTCGCCGGGTGCGTCGACGGCGGTGCCGGTGGCGGGGACCAGCAGGTCGGCGGGATGGTCCAGGGTGACGGCGAAGTCGGACGCCAGCGCGTAGAAGGACTCACCGAGGTCGCTGTACGGGTCCAGGTGCCAGCCCTCCCCGTCGTGGACGGCGAGGACGGGCAGGGCGTTGCCGAGGAAGCTGAAGGCACCGTCGCGGCCGAAGCGGTCGACGCGGTCCGGGACGTCGACGGCCAGGTCGAACGCCACGCTGCCGGAGGCACCCTGCGGCAGCGGCCGGGGCAGGGCGACGCGCAGCGCGGTGCAGCCGACGGAGTACGGGCCGTCCAGGCCGGACACCCGGACGGGCGGCGCGGCGCAGCCGCCGTGCGCGTTGCCCCAGAGCCGCAGGTACACCTCGCGCAGCGGTTCGGCCGAGGCGTTGCTGAAAGCGATCCGCTCGCGGCCGCGCCAGTGCGCGCCGGTGGCGTCGCTGCGCAGCTCGACGGTGTAGGCGGGCGCGCCGGGGGTGCGCGGCGGATCGGCGCCGTCGTGGCCGGGCGGTGCGGCGGCGACCGTGAGGAGCACGGCGAGGAGGGCGAACAGGCGGAGCAGGCGTCGCATGCCGTGGACTCCTTTCCGGATGGGGATCGTTTCGCTCCGCCTTCGTACCAGGCGGGTCCGACGACGCGGGTCCACCGGTGAGGGGGTGGCCCGACCTAACCACCCGCCCAGGTGAAAACTGGGATGCCGGAGTTGACGGACCGGCGGGCGGCGGGGCGGCGGCGACACCCGGGCAGGAACGTCCCTGCGTCCGGTCGGGGCCGCGCCGCGGTGCAATGGGGACGGCCGCGCCGCGGTGCAATGGGGACGGCCGCGCCGCGGTGCAACGAGGGAAGCCGTACCGCGGTGCAAGGGAGCGGCCGCTGAGACCGCACCGCTCGGCCGTCCCGCACCACCTCCGCCGCGAGCCCTCCGCCCGCGGCTCCCCTTCCGAGCCCCCGCACACACCACAGGAGACGCTCCCCGATGGAGCCGACGACCACCGACACCGTTCCGGTCCGCGTACTCGACGTCTCGGGCGCCGACTACCGCCGGGCCTTCGAACTCTTCCTCGCCGGTACCGACGAGAAGCCCCGCACCCACGCCCGGCTGAGCGAGATCGCGGCCGCACTCCCGCAGCGCCGGGTCCTGCTCGACCTGGGCGCCGGCGAGGGCCGCACCACCGCCCACCTGGCCCGGTCCTTCGACCGCGTGATCGCCGTCGAGCCCAGCGCGGCCATGCGGGAGAAGCTCCGCGCCGCCTGCCCCGAGGCGCTCGTCCTCCCGGAGCCGATCGACCGGGCCCGGCCGCCCGAGCCGGCCGACCTGGTGCACCTCTCCCACGTGCTCTACTACGTCCCGGAAGGCGACTGGCTCTCCACCGTCTCCAGGGCCCTGGACTGGACGGCTCCCGGGGGCGCCCTGCTGGTCGTGCTGCAGAACCCCGACAGCCCGTGCATGCGGATGGCCGAGCACTTCACCGGCGCCCGCTACGACCTGCGGCCCCTCCTCGACCGCCTCCGCACCGCGCACCCCGCCCACGACTACGCCCTGGAGACCCTCGCCCTCCACTACCGCACGCCCCACCTCGGCGAGGCCGTCGACGTCGCCTAGTTCATGGTGAACGTCGCCGACCTCGCGACCCTCGACGCCCGGCCCACCCGCGCGGCCCTCACCTCCTACGTGCGCGAGCACTTCACCCAGCCCGACGGCAGCTACGCGATCGGCCACACCCAGGACATGCTCATCGTGCGCCGCGCCCAGGCCTGACCCCGCCCAGGCCTGACCCCGCCGGGCCTGACCCCGCCGACCCCGGCCTCGTCCGCCCTGCCCCGGGGCCCGGGTGCACCGGACGGGGTGGGGCGGCCCGTCACGGCCAGCCGGGCGGCCTCGTGCTGGTCGTGGCGGTCGGCGTGGCCGAGGCGGCGACGATCGAGTCGCAGGCACGGCGGACCTCCGTGGCGGCCCAGCCGGAGGGCAGGGGACCGCGGGCCCTCACGGCGGTGGCCTGCCGTTGGAGCTCCCGGAGTGCACCGCCCTGGGCGTTGGAGAGGCCCATCTCCTGGTAGTCGCCGGGATCGGTGCCGCCGTCCAGGTAGGTCCGCAACCAGGGCAGGACGCTCAGCACGCAGTCGGTCACCCGGTCGGCGGAGGACGGCGCGGCCGCCACGGAGGGCGGCGCCGAGGGAGGTCCACCGCACCCCGACGGCGCCAGGGCCGCCACGACCGAACCCAGCAGGCCCGCCACGCGCCGTGTCCGCATGCCCGCATTGTGGCCGCCACGGGTCGGACGCACCAGAGCGCGGCCCGGCGCACCGAAGAGTGCGCCGATCAACGGGCCGAAGAGCGGGCCGAAGAGCGGGCCGAAAAGCGGATCCAAGGGCGCACCGATCAGCGCACGTCGAGCGTGCCGGAGGCCTCGGCCCCGAAGGCGCCCCGCCGGCCGTTTGAGCGGGTGCGGACCGGAAAGGCGCGCTCGGTGCGACGGGCTGCCGCGCCGCGGAGCCTTCCGGCCGGCAGCACCACCGCCGATCAGCGGGTGCCCGGAACACACCGCATCCCGTTCGGCGCCGTGTCCGACGTCGGGCACGGGCGGGCGGCTGCGGCCGGCACGCCGTGGAGAGGAGTCATCGTGGCAGTTCCCGGCCGGACCGATCCAGGGTCCGTACTTCCTCCCAGACCGCCGGCCCCGCCGGCCCCCAGCACCGTCGCCGATCCGGGTGCCCTCGGCCTCGGGGCCTTCGCGATGACCACGTTCGTGCTGAGCTGGTTCAACGCGGGCCTGATCAACGAGTCCGTGGCGGCCGTGGTGCTGCCGCTGGCCCTGTTCTACGGAGGCATCGTCCAACTGCTGGCAGGAATGTGGGAGTTCCGGCGCGGCAACACCTTCGCGGCCACCGCCTTCGCCTCCTTCGGCGCCTTCTGGCTGGCGTACTGGGGCTTCGTGCAGGCCGTGGTCCCGCACCTGCTCCACGCCCACCAGCTCTACCAGGCGACGGGCCTGTTCCTGTTGGCCTGGACGATCTTCACGGCCTACATGACGATCGCCGCCCTGCGGACGACGGCAGCGGTGCTCGCGGTGTTCGTGAGTCTGACCCTGACCTTCCTGCTGCTGACCATCGGTGCTTTCGCCCAGTCCGACGGCTGCACCAAGGCCGGGGGCTGGCTGGGGCTGCTCACCGCCCTGATCGCCTGGTACGCCTCCTTCGCGACCGTCACCAACGGCACCTTCAAACGGACCGTCCTCCCGGTGTGGCCGCTCGGCGGCGCCGCTGCGCCCGCCGGTCCGGGCGGTACCGCTCCTCCGGCCGGTACCGTCCCGCCGGGCGGTTCCGTTCCGCCCGCCGGGCCTTCGGACCCCGGGTTCGGGGAGGCCAGAGGATTCCCGGACCGCCCCGGGGAGTAGCGATGACTGACGAGACTCCGTCCAACGAGACGCTGTCCAACCTGTCGCACGAGGAGCGCCGATTCCCGCCGCCCCCTGAGCTGGCCGCGTCCGCCAACGTCACGGAGCGGACGGTGCGCGAGGCGCAGCGGGACCGGCTCGCCTTCTGGGCCGCGCAGGCGCAGCGGCTCAGCTGGGCCGAGCCGTGGACCGAGGTGCTCGACTGGTCGGACGCGCCGTTCGCCCGCTGGTTCGTCGGCGGCCGTCTCAACGTCGCCCACAACTGTGTCGACCGGCACGTCGAGGCCGGACACGGTGACCGGGTCGCCTTCCACTGGGAGGGCGAACCCGGTGACACCCGGACCCTCACCTACGCGCAGCTCAAGGACGAGGTCTGCCGGGCGGCCAACGCGCTGACCGAACTCGGCGTGCGGGAGGGCGACCGGGTGGCGATCTACATGCCGATGATCCCGGAGACGGCCATCGCCATGCTCGCCTGCGCCCGGATCGGGGCGCCCCACACCGTCGTCTTCGGCGGCTTCTCCGCCGACGCCCTCAGGGGGCGCATCATCGACTGCGACGCCCGGGTGGTGATCACCGCGGACGGCGGCTACCGCAAGGGCTCCGCCTCCGCGCTCAAGCCGGCCGTCGACGACGCCGTGGCCGACTGCCCGGAGGTGCGCACCGTGGTGGTGGTGCGCCGCACCGGTCAGGAGGTGTCGTTCACCCCGGGCCGGGACGTCTGGTGGCACGACCTGGTGGACCGGCAGTCGCCGCACCACGAGGCGCAGCCCTTCGACTCCGAGCACCCGCTCTACATCATGTACACCTCGGGGACGACCGCGAAGCCCAAGGGCATCCTCCACACCTCGGGCGGCTATCTGACGCAGGTCGCCTGGACGCACTGGGCCGTCTTCGACCTCAAGCCCGAACGGGACGTCTTCTGGACGGCCGCGGACATCGGCTGGGTGACCGGCCACTCGTACATCGTCTACGGTCCGCTGGCCAACGGCGCCACCTCGGTGATGTACGAGGGCACCCCGGACACCCCGCACCAGGGCCGGTGGTGGGAGATCGTCGAGAAGTACCGGGTCAGCATCCTGTACTGCGCGCCGACGGCGATCCGGACGTTCATGAAGTGGGGCGAGGAGGTGCCGGCCGCCTGGGACCTGAGCAGTCTGCGGATCATCGGCTCGGTCGGCGAGCCGATCAACCCGGAGGCCTGGATGTGGTACCGGCGCACCATCGGCGGCGACCGGTGCCCGGTGGTGGACACCTGGTGGCAGACCGAGACCGGTGCCCAGATGATCAGTCCGCTCCCGGGCCTGAGCGTCTGCAAGCCCGGGTCGGCGCTCCGCCCGCTGCCCGGGGTCAGCGCCGAGGTGGTCGACGACCACGGTGTGCCGGTCCCGAACGGCGCCGGCGGCTACCTGGTGCTCACCGAGCCGTGGCCGGCCATGCTGCGCACCATCTGGGGGGACCGCCAGCGCTACCTCGACACCTACTGGTCGCGGTTCCCGGGGGTGTACTTCGCCGGGGACGGGGCCAAGAAGGACGAGGACGGCGACATCTGGCTGCTCGGCCGGGTCGACGACGTGATGAACGTGTCCGGCCACCGGATCTCCACCACCGAGGTGGAGTCGGCGCTGGTCTCCCACCCGAAGGTGGCGGAGGCAGCGGTGGTCGGCGCGGCCGACGTGACGACCGGGCAGGGCATCGTCGCGTTCGTGATCCTGCGCGCGGACGCGGCGACCGGTGCGGGCGACGGCGGCCGCGACATCGCCGAGGAACTGCGCGCCCACGTCACCCACGAGATCGGCCCGATCGCCCGGCCCCGCCAGATCCTGGTGGTGCCGGAGCTGCCGAAGACCCGCTCCGGGAAGATCATGCGCCGCCTGCTGCGGGACGTCGCCGACAACCGCAGTCTCGGCGACGTCACCACGCTCACCGACAGCTCGGTGATGCAGCTCATCAAGGACCAGCTGCCCGGAGCGGGAGAGCCCGGGGCCGGCAGCGGTCGGGACGAGGGCTGACGGACCGCCGACGCGACGCCGGCGGTCGACGTCGCGTCGGCGGTCCGTCAGCGTCGCGTCGGCGGAGCCCGGGGGAGGGGCGCGGCCAGCGGCAGGGCCCCGGCAGGCGGGTCAGGGCATGCGGCCGCGGGGCATCGTGACGTCGCCCTCCCGCAGCTGCCCGGGGACCCGGTCCGACGCTGCGTCCGCGACCGGGACGCGCGGCAGCGCGTAGGGGTGGTGGTCGCGCAGGTAGCCGATCAGGTGCTCACGAAGCCTGCACCGGAGTTCGAACGCGTCGTCGGCGTTCGCCGCCGTGGCGAGGGCCCGGACGACGATCGTGGTCGGGGTGGTGTCGACCACCTGGAGCGCGCTGCCCTGGCCGTCCCAGAGGTCGCTCTTGGCCAGGAAGGCGTCGAACTCCTCCCGCAGCAGCCCGACCGGGGTGTGGTGGTCGAGGTGGAGCAGCGCCGTCCCGGTGATCCGGCTGGTGCGGCGCGACCAGTTCTCGAAGGGGCGGCCGACGAAGTAGGACATCGGCATCACCAGCCGCCGCTGGTCCCAGGTCGCTATCACCACCGCGGTCAGGGTGATCTCCTCGACCGTCCCCCACTCACCGGCCACCACGACGACGTCGCCGATCCGGGCCAGGTCGCCGAAGGCCATCTGCACCCCGGCGAACACGTTGGCCAGCGTGCTCTGCGCCGCGACACCGGCCACCACGCCGACCAGCCCGGCCGAGGCCAGCAGGCTGGTGCCGACCCCGCGGACCGCCGGGAAGGTCATCAGCACGGCTCCGAGGGTGGCGACGGCGACCACCGCCTGGCAGATCCGGCCGAGCAGGCTGGCCTGGGTGCGGGCCCGGCCGGCCCAGGCCGCGTCGCGGCGGTGCACGGCGAGCCTCAGCGCGCTGTCCACCAGCAACGCCACCACCCGGGCGCACAGCCATCCGCCGGCGGCGATCGAGAGGATCACGAGGAGGTGCCGCAGCTCCTCGCGGGTGGCGGTCGGCGGGTCGATCCACGGCTGTGCGGCGGAGAGCAGCAGGCACGCCGTCAGCGCCAGCACCGGGCGGCGACACCTGCGTACCATCCGCGGGACACCCTCGGCACTGCCCTGGATCGTCAGCCGCCGCGCCACCAACTGCATCATCCGGTCGAGGCCGTAGGTGAAGAGGGCGGCCGCGACACCGACGACGGCGAGGCGGAGCAGACTCCACATGTGCCGGTCTCCTTCCTGTCTGCGGGAGTTGGGCACGGTGACGCCCGGTCGCGGGAGGCGGTGCCACCACGCCGACGGACGCCGCCCGGGGGAGCTGGGCGGCGTCCGTCGGCCCGTGACCGGGCTCGCTGACCGCCGGTCAGTCCGGCGGCTCGGGGGGATGGGGATGCCCCGGTCGGGGCGCGGCCGGGCCGGGGGCCGGCCGGACGGGGCCGGGCGCCGGTGGTGGGTCCGGCGGCGGGACGGGCGAACCGGGTGGTGGCGGCGGGTCGGGGACCACGGGCGGGCCGGGCGGCCGGGCCGGTTCCGGGGGCACCGGCATCGGCGGCCCCGGCGGTTCGTCGGGCTGCGGCAGGACGCCCGGCTGGGCGGGTGCGCTGGTCATGGGGGCTCCTCTCGGTCGTTCCGTGGGTTCGGTGCGTGAGCCGGGTTCACCGGCTCGGTCCGTGGGCTCGGCGCGTGAGCCGGGTTCGCGAGGCGGGTCCGTGGGCTCGGCGCGTGAGCGTGGTTCGTGGAGGCTCGGTCCGGGAGGCCGGTCTCGCGGGGGCGCGGTCCGGCGGGCCGTGGGGTGGATGACGCCGGGCCCCGCCCGCCGCCGAGGGCAGGGCCCGACGGCTCAGGCGGCCAGCAGGTCCTTCAGGCCCTGGTCCCAGTCGATCCGGGTGTGTTCGCGCCCGGGCGGAACCATGCCGGCCGTGGCGGCCAGGAAGCGGGCGACCGGCTCGGCGGAGGCGGCGAGCAGGGCCACGCCCTCGCGGCCGCCGAGTGCCACCAGCACCCGGTCGTTGTCGTAGGGCGTCACGTGGACGTCGCCCTCTCCCGCGGGGCGGAGCAGGCCGGTGACGAGGAGGTCGCGCGAGAGCGTCCACACCGTGCCCGGCTGGTAGGACGAGAAGTCCAGGTCCACCGCGTGGGGATCGTCGGCCCGGTAGGACCAGCCGACCTCCAGGTCCCGGCTGCGTTCGTCCCCGGTCATCAGCCGCATCGTGATCCGGGTGGTGAGACGTTCCATCGAGCGGGTTCTCCTTCCCGGTTCCGTCCGCAGCGGGACGGTCGCGGCCGGTCCTTCCGTCGGTCTGTCGCGGTCAGTCCCGTCCGGTGCTGACCCGTGGGGGTGCTCGCCCGGCCGGTGGCGCCGGCCCCTCCGGTGGTGCCGGCGTCTCCGGCGGGGCCGACCGGTCCGGCGCGGTTTCCGGCCGCTGCCGGGTCACATGATCCGGCCGCCGTAGAACCGGTCGTAGTAGGGACCGAAGCGCTCGCGGGTGTCGTTCTCCTGGTGGTCCTCGGACTCGTCGAGGTCGGGGCTGTGCTTGATCTCGTCCCTGGACCGGTCGACGTAGACCTTCTGCTCGGCGATCTCGATGCGCGTCACCGTGCCGGCCGGGAGCAGGACGCGCCTGCCGAAGATCCACGGGCCGGTGTCGACGACCAGGTACTGTTCGCCGACCTCCTCGGACAGTTTGTCGACCTTGCCGATCGAGCCGTCGGTGGCCTCGACGTGGAAGCCGATGAGGTCGGTGCCGGCGGTGTGCCCGGCGGCCGTGCGGAACTGCCAGATGTCGTGTCGTTCGCTCATGACTGCCTCCGTTCGCTTCCTCGTGGACCGGGCCCTCCCGTACGGCCCGGCCGGTCGTGTCCGCTCGACTGCCCCCGATGTCGAGGTTCATGCGTTCGGATCGCCCTTCGGCGTCCGGAACGCCGTCCGGGGCAGCAGGCCGTTCAACCGGCCGTGGCCCCGCTGCTCAGCTCGACGTGGTGCTTGAAGTCGTTCAGGTCGTCGATGACCCTGCGGTCGACGAAGCCGAGTGCCTCCGCGAGGTGCTCCCAGAGCCCGTGCGGTTCGATCTCCAGCTGCAGCATGACCCGGGTGGTGCGCTCGTCCACGTGATGGAAGGTCACCACGCCGCTGTGCCGGACCGGGCCGGACCCACCGTCCCAGGCCACCCGTTCGCCCTCCACCACCTCCGTGGTGACCGCCTCGAACTCCCGTCGGCCGCCGGCGGTTTCGACCACCCAGCTGCTGCTGCCGGGGCCCGACACGTCGACGCTCAGCACCCCGCGCATGAACTGCGGGAAGTCCTCGCAGCGGATCCACTGCCCGTAGACCTCGTCGAGCGGCGCCGCCACCTCGACCGACTCCTCGATCCGTCCCATCGTCTCCTCCTCGACCTCCGGCGTCCGGGTTCCCCCGACTCCGCCGCCCCTGCGGCGGTCCACACCGGTCCGGGTGCCCCGATCCGGGCCGGGCATGCACAGTGCGTGCCATCTCGACTACTCGCCGGCCCGGCAGGGAAGTTCACGCGATCCGCACCCGGGGAGGGGCATGGACGAGGCTCCCGGGGGTAACCGGGGGCGGACCGCAGGCCGAGCGGAAGGGAAAGCCATGGCCACCACCGGTGACGACCTCCTCCACCGCGCGACGGCCCCGGGCCGGGCGGCGCCGTCCGTCACCGCTCCGACCGCCTCCCGCCCCGCCCTCCCCGAACTCGCCGGCATCGAGGACGTCCGGCGGGTCGCGCCCGCCGACGCGCGCGAGCTGACCCGGGTGCTGCTGGTCCGGCTCGCGGCGCTCGACGAGGGCACCCGCGCGTACTCGTACGTGCGGGCCACCCTCATCGAGCTCAACCTGTCCCTGGTCCGGATAGCGGTGCACCGCCTGGGCACGCGGCGCGAGTCCGAGGAGGACCTGGTGCAGGTCGGCTCGCTCGGCCTGATCAAGGCGGTCGACCGCTTCGACCCCGGCCACGGCGTCGAGTTCACCACCTACGCCCTGCCGACGATCCTGGGGGAGATCCGTCGCCACTTCCGCGACACCACCTGGGCCGTCCACGTGCCGCGACGCCTCCAGGAGTTGCGCATCGATCTCGCCAAGGCCCGCGACGATCTGTTCCAGCGGCTGGGCCGCGCGGCTACCGTGCCCGAGCTCGCCGAACACCTCGGACTGCCGGAGGAGGAGGTGGTCGACGGGCTCGCCGCCGCCAACGGCCGTACCGCCGGCTCGCTGGACGCCCCCGCCGCCGAGGGGGAGGACGGAGAGCCGGCCACCCTCCTCCAGTGCCTCGGCGAGGAGGACCCGAGGTACGCGAGGATCGAGGACCTGATCGCGCTCAAGCCCCTCATCGCGGCGCTGCCGGAGCGCGACCGGCTCATCCTGTCGCTGCGCTTCGGCGAGGACCTCACCCAGGCCCAGATCGGCGACCGGCTCGGGCTGTCCCAGATGCAGGTCTCGCGTCTGCTCGGCCGCACGATGAAGCGCCTGCGCGCCGGCCTCGCCGCCACCTGAACGCGCGTCACGGTCCGCGGGACCGTCCGGGACCGGTCGAATTCGGGCCAGGGCCTGGCCGTAACGGCATCGACGTGCCTAGGCTCGTGGAGGACGCCCGTGGAGGGAGTGCGAGGACGATGCGGCCCGAGGAGACGACGCCGGAGGAGGAGGGGCCCACGAGCGTGCCCCCGGTCCCCGCCGCCTTCGAACCGCCGCCGCCGAGCACCCCGGCGCGGTGCCGGCCGACCGGGGCGCCCCTGCGCCGGCCCCACCCGCCGGAGGCCCGACTGCGCCGGCCCGACCTGTCCGGACACCAACTGCCCGAGCCCCGACTGCCCGAGCCCCGACTGCCCGGGCTGCGACTGGTCGGCTTCGACCCGGCGACCGGTGGTCCGGTCCGGCCCGACCTGGCCGTCCGCACCTGGCACACCGAGAACCTCGCCGTGGTCTGCGCCTTGGCGGGCGACCTCGACGTCGAGACGCTGGCCCCCGCGCGGAGCACGCTCGACGACCTGGTGGACCGGCATCCGCCGCTGCTCGTCGTCGACCTCGGACACGTCGACTTCTGCGACTCCTCCGGGCTGAACCTGCTGCTGAGGACCCGGCTGGCGGCCACCGCGGCGGACGTCGGGTTCCGCCTCTCGGCCCCGTCCGAAGCGGTCCGGCGGCTGCTGGAACTGACCTGCGCCGACAGCGTGTTCTCGCTCCACCCGTCCCTGGAGGCCGCACTGACGGCGCCGCTGTGACCGCTGCCGCCGGGCGATCGCGCATGATCCCGCGGCGGTCGGGAAGCCGAGCAGGCGAAGCGGAGAGCCACCCAGTGCCGAAACGGAGGGGAACCCGTTCATGACGACCAGCCGGGCCACCCTGGACGGCGACCGGTCGGGTGCCGGTCCCACACTGCCCCCCGGCGGACAGCGCCGCCGCCTGCACCTCGCCGGGCTGCCCAAGCCCGTCGCCCGCGCCCGGACGTACACCGCGCAGGCCGTCGCCGACTGGTCGTGGCCGACGGGCGCCGCCGGTACCGGGGACGACATCGTGCTCCTCGTCGCCGAGCTGGTCGCCAACGCGACCCTGCACGCCGGCGGTCCGGTGGAACTGGTCCTCGACGCCTCCGAGGCCCGCCTGCGGATCGAGGTCAGCGACCGGTCGACCACCCTGCCCGAGCCGCGCCGGCCCCACCACCCCGGCCTGCCCGGCGGGCACGGCCTCTTCATCGTCCAGCAGACCGCCACCCGCTGGGGCGCGCTGCCGCACGACGACGGCAAAACGGTCTGGGCCGAGATCGACGCCCCGCGTCCGGCCACGGGAAGTTGAGCCCGGAATAGGCTCCCGGCGGAGGCCGGGAACGGGCACGGAGGCCGTTCACAGTGAATCGCGAAGTTGTTGACGATGCGACGGTTTCACTGAATTTGGAAACAGTGTTGTGACCACTATTCAGTGAATGACCGCAGCTCTGAACTCCCTGCCGATCACGGGCTCCACCTGCCCGGATACCCACTCTTAATGATTCCTTACCCTTCGCCGTTGACCCGCGTTCATCAGCTCTGCTTTCCTCATGCCAGCAGACGGCGGCCCCAGCCGACGGGCAGTCAAATCCGGGTGCCGGAACACATCGCCGGATTCGGCTTTCGAACGGAATTCGCCGTCAGCTCCCTTCCCCACAAAGGGATCGTCCGCCGTCCCCCGGGCCGTGCGGGCGATCGGCAGAGAGAGGCACCCCCACCCCATGGGTCACTCCCGCAGAACGCGGCGCGCGAAGTACGCGGCGCTCACCGGAATGGCGTCGCTCGCGCTCGCCGCCGCAGGCCTGGCCGGTGCGGCCGGCCCGGCCGCCGCCCAGGACATCTCCAGCTCCTCGGGCAGCACCGCCAACGAGTTCAACCCCTGGAGCCCGCAGAACGGGCACCCGTACCGCCACGGCGCGGTGCCGAACATGAAGCAGCACGAGAACTACAAGCAGTGGCTCGCCGCGCACAACCAGGCGGCGGCGACCGGCCAGCAGACGCTGTCCTACGGCGGCGGCGTCGACGGCATCGGCGTGCAGAGCGGGCACTCCAAGGTGTACCTGGTCTTCTACGGCACCCAGTGGGGCACCCAGACCACCGACGCGAACGGGAACGCGAAGTTCTCCGGCGACTCGGCCGGCGCCGCCGGCGCCACCCAGCAGATGTTCAAGGGCATCGGGACCAACGGCGAGACCTGGTCGGCCGACCTGACCCAGTGGTGCGACGGCCCCAACGTCGCCACCGGTGCCACCAGCTGCCCGTCCAACGCCAACTTCATCCCGTACCAGAGCGGCGGCGTCCTGGCCGGCGTCTGGTACGACAACGCGGCCGCCTCGCCCGCCCAGGCCACCGGCAACCAGCTCGCCCAGGAGGCCGTCAAGGCCGCCGGCCACTTCGGCAACACCACGGCCGCCTCCAACCGCGACGCGTACTACGTCATCCTCTCGCCGCACGGCACCAACCCGGACGACTACCAGAACCCCACCACCGGGTACTGCGCCTGGCACGACTGGAACGGCGACACCACCCTCACCGGCGGCGCGGCCAGCTCGCCCTACGGCGACATCGCCTTCTCCAACCAGCCGTACAACATCGACCAGGGCGCCAGCTGCGGCGTCGGCTTCGTCAACTCGCCTGGCACGCTGGACGGCTGGACGATGACGCTGGGCCACGAGTGGCACGAGATGATGTCCGACCAGAACCCGGCCGGCGGCTGGACCAACCACGTGTCCGGCAGCTCGTACAACGGCCAGGAGAACTCCGACGAGTGCGCCTGGATCCAGCCGGGCTCGACGGGCGGCGCCGCGAACGTCTCCTTCGGCTCCTTCGGCACCTTCGCCGAGCAGGCCAGCTGGTCGAACGACACCAACTCCTGCGCGATCTCGCACGCCATCCTGACCCACGGCAACACGGTCACCGTCACCAACCCGGGCAACCAGACCGGCACCGTCGGCACCGCGGCCAGCCTGCAGATCCACGCCAGCGACTCGGCCACCGGCCAGACCCTGACCTACTCGGCCACCGGCCTGCCGGCCGGCCTGTCGATCAACTCCTCGACCGGCCTGATCTCCGGCACGCCGACCGCCGCCGGCACCTCCAGCGTCACGGTCACCGCGACCGACACCACCGGCGCCGCCGGCAACACCACCTTCACCTGGACCGAGTCCACCACCTCGGGCGGCGGATCCGTCACCAACGGCGGCTTCGAGACCGGCAGCCTGACCGGCTGGACCGCCGCCGGCTCCACCTCCGCCACCGCGGGCGCCGCCCACAGCGGCGGCTACGGCGCCATGGTCGGCTCCACCAGCCCGACCGGGGACTCCTCGCTCGCCCAGACCTTCACCGCGCCGACCGGCTCCAGCAAGCTGTCCTTCTGGTACAGCAACACCTGCGACGACACCGTCACCTACGACTGGGCCACCGCCACCCTGAAGGACAACACCACCGGCACCACCACCACGGTCCTCGCCAAGACCTGCACCACCACGGGCACCTGGACCAACAAGACGGCCGCCGTCACCCCGGGCCACTCCTACACGCTCACCCTGAGCAACCACGACGACAACTACCCGGGTGACCCGACCTACACCTACTACGACGACGTGACCGTCTCCTGACGATCGACGCGCCGAACGCGCCGGGGTGGGCCTCGTGCCCGCCCCGGTGCGGTTTTCGCTCCCGGGGGAAGGGATCCGATCCGGGCGCCGGTGCGTCCAACCGGCACCGCTCGTACCCCGGCACTAGGGAACCACCGTGAACCTGAGAAGACCCACCGCCGTCACCCTGACCTGCGCCGCCGCGCTGCTGGCCCTGGCCGGCTGCGGCTCGGCCGCCAGCCCGGCGGCCTCCTCCGCCCCGGCGACCACGGCCACGGCGACGGCCGCGCCCACGCCCACGGCCACGGGGACGGCCGCACCCACGGGCACGGCGACGGCCACCGGGACCGCCGCTCCCACGCCCACGGCCACGACCGCCTCGGGCGCCGTCACCGCCGACGAGAAGGCCGACCACACCACCCTGAAGGTCGCCGTCGGCACGACGGTCTCCGTCGCACTGCACAGCACCTACTGGTCCGCCGTCACCAGCTCGGCCCCGGACGTCGTCGCCCCGGCCGGCCCGCCGACCACCTCGCCGTCCGCCGGCTGCCGCCCCGGCGGGGGCTGCGGCACGGTGACCACCGCGTTCACCGCCCGCACGCCCGGCACCGCCCACCTCGCCGCCTCCCGGACCGTCTGCGGCGAGGCCCTCAACTGCGCGCCGGACCAACGCACGTACGACGTCACGGTCGAGGTCACCGGCTGACGCGGCCTACTGAGGCAGCCTGCTGAGGCGGCCGACTGAGGTGGCCGGCCTGACCTCGGGCCGCCGGGACCGCCGGGCCGAGGTCAGTGCCCGCCGCGGGGGACGTCGCAGCCGGGGTGGTCCGGGTAGCCCCCGAAGGCCTCCGCCGTGACGGCGGCCGGATTCACGGTGCCCTCCAGGCACAGGTGGGAGCCGGTGGCGTCGATCAGGAAGCTGAGGCCGGCACCGTTGCCGTCCACCGTCACCTTCCCGTCCTCGAACCCGAGGCCGGTGAGCGCGGTGCGGGTGCTCCCGACCGTGAGATCCCCGCGCCGGCGCAGCGGTTCGAGGGCGCCCCGGATCCGCTGGACGGCCGACAACCCGTCGCAGCGCGCCTGTCCGTGCAGCGGGAGGGGGATCTTGAACCCGTTGTTCTCCCAGTAGTGGTCCGGCGGCGACGGCGGCCCGGCCGGCGCCCCCGTCGACGTCGGGGCCGCGGTCGGCGTCGCCGCCGGGGTCGTCGTCGGGCTTTCCCCGGGGCAGGGGAAGTCGCGCGGTGAGGCGGGCGCCGCCGTCGTGCTCGGCGAGGGCATCGCGGCCCCCGGCCCGGCCCCGCCTCCCACGTGCTCGCTCCCGCATCCCGCCAACAGGAGGCCGAGCCCCGCCACCACTGGTGCCCAACGGCGCACACCCGTCGCCCTGATCGTCCTCGTGCGCGGCACGGTGCTCGGATTCTCGCCCGCGGCCCCCGCCCCGACCGGTGCGGGGCCGATGTGCTTCCGGTGATGGGTCCCTGACATTACATCAGGTTACCTTAGGGTAATTTGATCTTGTCATCCGGGTGAACGAACCCGGCCCCTCATGAAGGACTCGTACGTGCTCGATCACCAGCCCCGCCGATCCGGTCGCCGTCTCGCCGGTACGGCACTGGCCCTCGCCGCCGCCGTCTGCGCACTGCCCGGCGCCCCCGCCGCTGCGGCGCCCGCCCCCGCCCCCGCCCCGGGGCCGGCGGCCCGGACCGACGCCACCCCGCACCTGGACGCCGTGGAACAGGCGCTGCATCAGGTGTCCCCCGGCCTGGAGGGGACGGTGTGGCAGCGGACGGCCGGCAACCGGCTCGACGCGCCGGCCGACGACCCGGGCGGCTGGCTGCTGCAGACCCCCGGCTGCTGGGGGGACGCGTCCTGCACCGAGCGCACCGGAACCCGCCGCCTGCTCGACAGGATGCGGGAGAACATTGCGCGCGCCACCCGCACCGTCGACATCTCGACCCTGGCGCCGTTCCCGGACGGCGCGTTCCAGGACGCCATCGTGGACGGCCTCAAGGCGTCCGTGGCCGCCGGGAACACGCCGCACGTGCGGATCCTCGCCGGGGCCGCGCCGCTCTACAACATCACCGCGCTCCCGTCGAAGTACCGCGACGACCTGGTGGCCAAACTGGGTGGCGCCGCCCGCGCCGTCACCGTCGAGGTCGCCTCGATGACCACCGCCAGGACCGCGTTCTCCTGGAACCACTCCAAGCTGCTGGTCGTCGACGGACAGAGCGTCATCGCCGGCGGGATCAACAACTGGAAGGCCGACTACCTGGACACCACCCACCCCGTCACCGACGTCGACCTCGCGCTGAACGGTCCGGCCGCCGCCTCCGCCGGTGCCTACCTGGACACCCTCTGGGCCTGGACCTGCCGCAACACCGGAGTCCTCTCGGCCGCCTGGTTCGCCTCCTCCAACGGCGCCGCCTGCACCCCGGACCTGGAGAAGCGGCACAACCCACCGGCCGACCGCGTGCCCGCCACCGGCGGCCAGTCGGTGATCGCCGTCGGCGGCCTGGGCGTCGGGATCCGCGACAGCGACCCGGTCTCCACCTACCGCCCCGGCCCGGTGCCCGCCGCCGGCGATCTCAAGTGCGGCCCGGTCGGCCTGCACGACAACACCAACGGCGACCGCGACTACGAGACGGTCAATCCGGAGGAGAGCGCGCTGCGCGCGCTGGTCGCCAGCGCGGCCAGCCGCATCGACATCTCCCAGCAGGACGTCACCGGCACCTGCCCGCCGATGCCCCGCTACGACGTGCGGCTCTTCGACCTGCTCGCGGCCAAGCTCGCCGACGGCGTGAAGGTCCGCATCGTGGTCAGCGACCCCGGCAACCGGGGCGCGGTCGGCAGTGGCGGTTACTCGCAGATCAAGTCCCTGAACGAGATCAGCGACACCCTCGCCGCCCGGCTCACCGCCCGCCTCGGCGACCCGGCCCGGGCCAGGGCGGCGATGTGCGGAAACCTCCAACTCGCGCCGTTCCGCGCCGCCGCCGGTTCGACCTGGGCCGACGGCCACCCGTACGCCCTCCACCACAAGCTGGTCTCGGTCGACGGATCCGCCTTCGCCATCGGCTCCAAGAACCTCTACCCGGCCTGGCTGCAGGACTTCGGCTACGTGGTCGAGGACCGCACCGCCGCGGCGCAGCTCGACGAGCGGGTGCTCGCCCCCCAGTGGCAGTACTCGCGGACCGCCGCGACGTACGACTACACCCGCGGCATCTGCCAGGGCTGACGCCGCACCGGCCGCGAGGGCCCGGCGACCGTCCGCCCGTGGGGGCGGCGGGCGG